>DATBML010000296.1:0-10653 GCA_036554885.1 Desulfuromonadales bacterium | reverse complement strand
ATCTCCATGCCGGGTTCGGCGCTCTTCAGCCAGGCCAGCACCGGCAGGGCATGGACGACATCTCCGAGGGCACTGACCTTGACGATGAGGACTCTCATCGCACGCCCCCGAGCAGCGACCGCGCCGCGGTCAGAACGTCATCGACGGTGACGGCCTCCATGCAGCGATGATCGGTGGGACACTGGCGCAGCAGGCAGGGGGCGCAGTCGGCCTCACGACGGACGATGCGGCAAGTACCGGCCAGGGGCGAGGTAGTCGTATGATCGGTGGGGCCGAAAACGGCAACTATGGGAATGCCGAAGGCTGCTGCTACATGCATCGGCCCTGAGTCGTTGGTCACCATGAGCCGGCACAGCGAGAGGACCGCCATCATCTGTCGCACCGAGGTACTTCCGATCAGGTTGAGCGGGGCGTTCTTCATGGCCGCAGCTATGTCCCGGCCGATCTCGGCTTCGCCGGGACCGCCGGTAAGGACGACCCGCAAGCCGAATTCCTCGGCCAGCCGGTCAGCTACTGCGGCGAAACGCTCGGGAATCCAGCGCTTGGCAGAACCGTAAGCGGCACCCGGGTTGACCGCCACGAAGGAGCCGGCACCGAGAGCTGCGTTGGCCCAGGCTATCTCCTCGTCGGTGCATGCCAGACGCAGACAGCCATCCCCACCCTCGATGCCGAGCGCCTTGAGCATCGTCAGATAATAGGCAGTGTGGTGCAGACGCCGCTCCGGCTCCCCCACTGCCACGCCGTGGGTAAGCAGCAGCCGGCGCCCGTCGGTGCGATAGCCGGCTCGCCTGGGAATGCCGGCCAGAAAAACAAGCAATGCCGCCTCGATGGCGTTCTGCAGCAGGATTGCCAGATCAAAGCGCTCGCGCCGAAGCTCAGCGACAAATCGCAGCAGCCCCCCCAGGCCCCGGTGAGTCTTCTTCCTGTCGTAGACCAGCACCCGGTCGCAAAAGGGATGGTGTCGGAAAAGGTCAGCCACCAACGGATTGGCGACCACCACGATCTCGGCAGCGGGGAAACTGCTGCGGAGGGCACCCATGGCAGGAGTCGTCATGACGGCGTCGCCTATCCAATTGGTAGCCCGCAGGCAGATGCGATGGACGTGATTTCGGTCGAGCGGTTTCAATAAAACAGATCCGGCTGCGGATGTATATCCGTAAAGTTCTAGAGGGACTCGGCCTCATCAATGAGCATCACGGGAATCCCGTCGCGGACAGGATAAGAGAGACGACAGGAGAGACAGACGATTTTCGAACCGTCCTCCTGCAGTTGCACCTCCCCTTTGCACTTGGGACAGGCAAGTATCTCCAGCAGTTCCTTGGACAGGGTCATGGTGTCTCCTGAGGGATGACCACGTTAAGGGCTCGCTCCAGCAGAAGCGAGCCCTCGTCGAAAAATTCCAGAATCATGGGCGTCTGGTAACATGGAACCGGCAACTGCACCGCCGACAGTTTAACACCATCCTTTTCTGTGGTCACCAGAAAATCGGCATCCCGGGCGGCATCGGCCAGAAGCGCCAACGTGGCGCGGTCGTAGGCAACATGATCGGCAAGAGACAAGGTTCGTACCAGTTTCAGGCCTTCGGCGGCAAGCGCTGCAAAATAACTATCCGGATCGGCGATTCCGGCGAAGGCGACGGCCCGCTGCCCGGCAAGACTCTTAAGAGGAAACCGGACCCCGGCCAGGGAGACCGCCTCGTCAGCCAAACGATGGCAGCTGCGGACAAGCGGCCAGTTTCCCTTCAGGGGGGGGGCATCGGAGCCATCGCTGCGGGTCAGGACAACGACTCCGGCCTGCTCAGGCAAAGAAGCCGGCTCCCGCAAAACTCCGGCGGGCAGGAGATGCCCGTTACCGAACGGACGCCGGGCATCGAGCAACACGATGTCGAGGTCGCGGGCGACGGACAGGTGCTGGAATCCGTCATCGAGCAGAATGACATCGGCGGCGAAGCGCTGCACAGCCAGGCCGATGCCCTCGGACCTGCGGGGGGCAATGAGGACAAGGGCGCGGGGATTGCGCTGCGCCAGCAGGTACGGTTCGTCACCGCAGTTCTCTGGCGGCATAAGCGGCCCCTCCCCAGCGCAGACCACTCCAACCCTGCCGGCGCCCTGACCGCCGTAGCCGCGACTGATCACTGCCACCCGTCGGCCATGTCCCAGCAGCCATTTCACGAGGTAGTCGACCATCGGGGTCTTGCCGGTTCCCCCTACCGTCAGGTTACCGACCGAGATGACCGGAACCGGGGCACGGTAAACGGAAAGCAAACCCGCCCGGTACAACTTTCTCCGCAAAAGGCCAATCAGCCCGTACAACCAACCGGCAACACGCAAAAGCAGAAAAAGCAATTTCTGCGCAAGGCCTTGCGGTCCCGCCGTCACCAACTGCCGATGGAGCGCAAAAAGTCGATTCATTCAGTTCCCCAGCAAGCGCCTTATGACCGCCAGGGTATGTTCGGTGGCGCCTGCGTTCGCCTCCAGCAGAGCATGACCTCGCTCGCCCATGCGACGTCCCTCATCGACGTTGTCGAGCAGACGCTTGACGGCGCCAGGCAGATCGTTGCGTCCGGCGACCTGGATTCCGCCGCCGGCCGCCAGCAGAAGCTGAGAAATCTCCTTAAAATTATGCATGTAGTTTCCGAATATTACGGGTTTTTTCAGAAGAGATGCCTCCAGCACGTTGTGCCCGCCGACTGCAACCAGGCTGCCGCCGACAAAAACGAGGTCGGCGATAGCATAGAGTTTAAGCATCTCCCCGACCGTATCCACCAGCAGCACCTCCCCCGGTGCCAGCATTTGGGCGGAAGACTCTGCTGCAGTGCGCAGGATAAAAGGGATGCCGCGAACGTTCAGCATATCAGCAATGCCACGGCAGCGCTCCGGATGCCGGGGGACCAGCACCAGAATCAGGTCACGACCTTCTCCAACCAGTTGATGGTAGACGTCGAGAACGACCTCTTCTTCGCCGGCATGCGTACTGCCGGCCACCCAGACCGAGGCACGGTCGGGAAGGCGAAGAGATTGCCGCAGAACTGCTGCGGCAGCAGGGTCCGGAACGGTTGCCTGCATGTCGAATTTGAGATTGCGGGTAACCTCGACCAACCCGGGCGGTGCTCCCATGCCGCGGATGCGCGCGGCATCCTGCTCCGTCTGCATGCAGAAAGCGGAAAACTGCTCGAGGATCGGGCGGAGCAGCCAGCGCGCTCGTCGGTAGCGGGGGTAGGAACGATCCGAGATCCGCCCGTTGACCAGCAGCACGGGAATGCCGGATTGATGGGCCAGACGCACGAAATTGGGCCAGATTTCCGTTTCGACGATGACAATCAGCGAAGGATTGATCCGGGCGAGAGCGCCCCTGACGACCCAGGAGAGATCGAAGGGAAAAAAGATGCAGAGATCTACCTCCTTGATGCCACCGGCAATAGCATGACCCGTCTCGGTGACATTGGAGAGAACCAGTGCACTCTGCGGATAGGCGTTCTTCAGTGCGCGGACCAGGGGAATCGCCGCTCGCGTTTCCCCGACCGACACGGCATGGACCCAGATAACCGGCCGACCGGCCAGCGGCGCCAGCCGGTCGCTTTCGTAGTAACCAAGTCGCTCACGGATGCCGCGCCGCACCTTGCCGTGTCGAAGTCCGCGCAACAGATACCAGGGAATCAGCACCGCAGCCGCGACAAGCAATATCAGATCATACAGCAGATGCACCCTGTTCCTCCAGGCGGGCCTTGGCCCGTCGATCATTCTCTTCCATGGCTTGCTGCAGTCTCTCCTGGAAATCGGCTGGTGATTCGCCCGCGTCATATTGAACCGGTGGTCCAAAAGAGAACACTCCCAGACTGAACGGAAACGGCAGGAGGAAACGGTCCCAGGAGGCGAAACGGTGACCGCGGCTGCAGGCAAAGGCCATGGGGATGACCGGTCGGCCGGTCAGGCGGGCCAAATGCACCACCCCTTCCTTGATGGTGTGTCGGGGGCCCTTGGGACCGTCGGGGGTAAAAACCAGATCGAACGGCTCCTTGGCCAGCTCCAGCATTGCCTTGAAGGCCGCCCGGCCGCCACGGGTCGAAGAACCCCGAACCGCTCCCTGGCCGAAGTAGTGCATGGTCCGAGCGATCAGTTCGCCGTCTTTGGATGCACTGATGAGAATCTTCGCCCCCGGCCCGCGGGACCCTGTGACCATGAGCAGCAGCTGGTCATGCCAGAAGGCGAGGATGACATGTTCTCGCCTCTCCCAGAAGGTGCGCAGTCGTTCTTCGCCGATAAACTCGATTCGCAACAGCAATCGCAACAGACGGATGACCCAGGCCGCCAGAAAGGGAGCGACAGCGAGCAGGATGCGGTCCCCAAAAGATCGGTTCATCTCTGATCCTGGAACTGCATCTCGTAGAGTTTCTGGTATAGGCCGCCCTGCTGCAGCAGTTCCTGATGGCTGCCGACCTGGACGATGCGACCGTCTTCAAGAACCACGATCTTGTCGGCATGCATGATGGTCGAGAGCCGGTGGGCAATGACGAAAGTCGTGCGGTTGCGCATCAGGTTGGCCAAGGCTTTCTGCACCATTGCCTCACTCTCAGTATCGAGGGCACTGGTCGCCTCGTCGAGAATCAGGATCGGTGCATCGCGCAGGATGGCCCGGGCGATACAAAGCCGCTGCCGCTGGCCGCCGGAGAGGCGCAGACCACGGTCGCCGATGGCAGTCTGATAACCCTCGGGCAACTGGCGAATGAACTCGTCGGCAAAAGCCTGCCGCGCCGCCTCGAGAACAGCGTCATCACCTGCTTCGCGGACACCGTAGCGGATATTTTCGGCTATGGTGGTATTGAAAAGGAAAGTCTCCTGGTCGACCAGCGCCAGGTTGCGCTTCAGGCTCGCCAAGGTCACCTGACGGATGTCCTGTCCGTCGATCAGGATGGCGCCCTGCTGCGGGTCATAGAAGCGGGTGAGCAAACCAGCGATGGTCGACTTGCCGGCGCCACTGGGACCGACCAGAGCGATGACCTCACCGGGGCGGGCATGAAGGGAAAAGTTCTTCAGGACCGGTTCGGCTTCGTAGGCAAAACCGACCTCTTGGAAAACGACGTCGCCCCGGACGCGCGACAAGGGTTTGGCTCCTGCCGCATCGGCGATATCGGGCACTTCGTCCATAACCTCAAAGACCCGCTCGGCAGCTCCGATCGACCTCTGAATCGTGTTGCTGGTCTTGGTCAGCTTCTTGACCGGGCCATACATCATGACGACCGAGGCAACGAAGGAAGTGAGCTCACCCTGGGTGATTTCGCCGGAGAGAACCCGATGCACACCGTACCAGGTGATTGCGGCAATTCCGAACGATGCCAGCAGTTCGATCACCGGCGCAGAGGCGGAGTCGTACTTGAGTGCCTTCCGGAGGAGTTTATAAAAGTTCCGGTTTTCGGTCCGAAAACGACGGTCCTCCTGCTCCTCCGTGCCGAACGCTTTGATGACTTTGACACCGGCGAAGGTCTCCTGCAGCACGCTGGTGAGGTTACCCATGGTTCCCTGACTACGCCGGGTGTAATCCTTGATTTTTCGCCCGATGGCAGAGGCCGGCACCACCGCGGCGGGAAGGACCAGAAAGGCCACGCAGGCCAGCTTCCAGTCGTTGTAAAATGCTGAAATCGTCAGGCCCACCAGGGTGAAGGATTCGCGAACGCCCTCGACCAGCACATCTGCGGCCGAGCGCTGCATAACCCCGACATCGTTAAGGATGCGGGACATCATCGAACCGGTCGGGGTGCGCGAATAGAACCGCATGGAGAGACCCATGGAATGGGTGTAGAGGTCGTTGCGAATGTCCTGCACCACCAGTTGGCCGGAAGTCTTGATGAAATACTCCTGGATGTAGCGCGAGGCGCCCTTGACCACTGCCAGGCCGATGATGACGATCGGGACCAGGTTGATCAGGGCAGTGTTGCCGGCCAGGACGATTTGATCCATGAATGGACGCAGGAGCTGCACTGCCGCAACGTCGGAACCCGCCACCCCCAGCGAGCCGAGCATGGCGAGCGCAATGCGGCCTGAATAGGGGCGCGAATAATTCAACAGCCGCCGATAAACATCTTTGCGTATAACAGTCACTTATCGATGATCCTTGCGCAAAATTCCGCGGCTCAGTTCCGAAGCCATGCGGGCAACCCGCGCCGAACAGCCTGGCTGGCCCATGCGCGCCTGCACCTGCGCCAGTCCATGGCGAATCGCTCGATTGTAATCGTCATCCTCGAGAATCCGGACAATTTCTCCGGCGATAGCGTCTGGAGTCGCCTGCTCCTGGATGAATTCCCTGACCACCTCCTGGCCGGTAACGATATTGGCCAGGCCGATATGCGGGACCTTGACCAGGCGCTTGCCGATGGTATAGGTCAAAGGCGCCATCTTGTAAAGGATGGCCATCGGCGTCCCCACCAGGGCAATCTGCAGTGTCACGGTGCCGGAAACCGCAATGATGGCGTCGCAGGCGTTGGCGGTGTCATAGATGTTGCCCTCAATCAGAACGACATCGAGCTCGGCCCCTTCCAGGCGTTCCCGGATCGCCTCCGGTTGCAGGGAGGAGGCAACGGGCAGCAGGAATTGCACCCCGCGAATCTGACTGAGCAGCAACTGGGCGGTAGCCACAATGGTTTCAAAATTATAACGGAGTTCATTTCTGCGGCTACCGGGGAAAAGCCCCACTACGGGACGGTCGGGGTCAAGACCGCAGGCACGAAGAAACTCTTCACGACTCTGCTGTACACGGGCTTCATCGAGCAGCGGATTGCCGACGTATTCCACCTCGATGTCCAGTCCCCGATAGAACTCGGGCTCGAAGGGAAAGATGGCTGCCAGTCGGTCGACCACCCGGGCAATTTTGCGCACCCGGCCACGCCGCCAGGCCCAGACCTGCGGACTGACGTAATAAAGCACGGGCACGCCGGCCTTCTTCGCCTCCCTGGCAAGCCGCAGGTTAAAATCGGGAAAATCGATAAGGACCAGGACAGCGGGACGATCAGGACCACGCAGAAGGGTCTTGAGACGGTTGAATGCCCGCAGGATCACCGGAAAATGACCGATCACCTCCACCAGTCCCATGACTGCCAGCTCTTCACCGGCGATGAGAATCTCGCATCCCGCAGCCGCCATCCGGCTGCCGCCGACCCCGAAGAAGGAAAGGCCCGGATCGATCTCCCGGGCCGCCCGGATCAGATTGGCGCCGTGGAGATCGCCGGAAGCCTCGCCGGTGACGATCAGCGCCTTGCGCGGGTGAGGAGTGAGGAGTGAGGAGTGAGGAGAAACACCACCCCCGGTTTCCATCTTTTCCAAAGCTTTGCCTTTACTCTTCACACCCCACGCCTCACCCCTCACATGCCTTGAGCAGGACGTCGCAGACCCGGGCAATCTGGGCGGCCGTCAGCTCAGGATACATCGGAAGGGAAAGAACCCGGGCAGCAACCTCTTCGGATACGGGAAACGAACATCCGGCATAGATGTCCCGGTAAACCTCCTGCCGGTGCAGCGGGATGGGATAGTAGACCGCACAGGCGATGCCGGCAGCCGCGAGGGCGTTCTGAATCGACTCGCGAGCGTCGGTGAGTACCGTGTACTGGTGGTAAACATGTACGCCTTTGCCATCCTCTGCCGGCGGAGTCACCTGGGTCCCCTTCAGGCGGCTGGTGTAGAGATGGGCGTTATTGCGGCGCAGGGTGTTGTAGGTTTCGATGTGCTTGAGCTTGGCCCGCAGCACGACCGCCTGCAGTTCATCGAGCCGGCTGTTATAACCGATCACCGAATGATGGTAGCGCTGGCGGCTGCCGTGATTGCGCAGCACACGAACATCCTCAGCCATCTCGTCGCTGTCTGTGACGATCATTCCGCCATCGCCGTAGCAGCCGAGATTTTTGCTCGGGAAGAAGGAAAAACAGCCCAGCTCGCCCCAGGCCCCGGTCATCCTGCCGCGATATTCGGCACCGAAAGACTGGGCACAATCCTCAATCAGCTTGAGGCCATGCCGGCGGCAGAGATCGCGGATGGGAGCGAGGTCGGCGGGCTGACCAAACAGATGGACCGGCAGGATGGCCCGGGTCCGCTTGGTCATGGCTGCTTCGATCAGATTGACATCGATATTGAAAGTCTCCGGATCAATATCTACGAAGACCGGCCGGGCACCCACATAGGAGATGGCTTCTGCCGTTGCTATGAAGGTAAAGGGAGTGGTGATCACTTCATCCCCCTCGCCGATGCCGGCAGCGCGCAGGGCCAGGTGCAGGGCATCGGTTCCGGATGCAACGGCGATGGCATGCTTCACCTTGCAGTAGGCCGCCACTTCTTCTTCGAACGCGCGAACATTGGGACCCAGAATGAACTGGGTGGTTTCCAGGACTTCGCGAAAACCCCTTTCGATCTCGTCCTTGAGGGTTTCATACTGACCCTTGAGATCAACCATCGGAATATTCATATCGACGCTTCCTCTTTCAGCAGGTGTAATTCAAAAGCGACAGGCGAGGGGCGTGCGGTCACGTCCTCGCCTGCATCACTCAGCCATGGAAACACGGGCAGGTCAGGGGCTTACCTCGTGCCAGAGTTTCTTGTTTATCTGCAGGGCCAATTCCAAAGCCCGCTTGCCGTCCTCACCGGTGACGGGAGGTGCGGTACCGCTGCTGACGGCATCGATGAAAGCACGGATCTCCGCCAACAGGGCATCGCCCTGCTCAAAGCTCTTCTCTTCCATCGTCACATTCGGCAGCCCCGGAATCGGGAAACCCTCGCCACCCTTGCGGAAAATGGCGATCTTGCGCTCCTGGTAGTCGATGGAGATATAGGCATCGGACTGAAATATCCGGATCTTGCGCATCGCTTCACGACTGGCACGGCTGGCCGTGACATTGGCGACACAGCCGTTTTCGAACTGCAGACGGGCATTGGCAATGTCGACCTCGTTCGAGAGGACCGGGACGCCGACCGAATTAACCACTTTGACAGTCGAAGGCACCATATTCAAAATGATGTCGATATCATGGATCATGAGATCGAGAACCACATTGACATCGGTGCCGCGCAGTTTGAATGGGGCAAGACGGTGCGATTCGATGAAGAGCGGATTCTTCAAAACGCCCTTGAGAGCCAGAATGGCCGGATTGAAGCGTTCCAGATGCCCCACCTGAAAAACCAGCCGGCGATCAGCGGCCATACGGATCAACTCGTCGGCCTCCGCGACTGTCTGGGTAACCGGCTTCTCCAGGAGAATATGACAGCCGGCCTCGAGGCACTCCTTCGCCACCGGGAAATGATACTGGGTCGGCACGACGATAGAAACCAGATCGACCTGGGCAAGCAGTTCATGATAATCGGAGAAGGCGGTCGTGCCGACCTCGGTTGCGACCTCTTCAGCCCGATCGCGGCTGACATCGGCGACACCGACCAGGTCCACATTTTCCAGGGCGGCATACTTCTGTGCATGGAACCTGCCAAGGTAACCGACCCCGATCACTCCCGCACGCAGTCTGCTCATTTGAACAATCCCTTTAATTCGGTGACGTGTAACAGGTAAAATACACTCGTCGCTCGTCACCGGGTTCCCGGCAAAGCCCCCTAACGGGCAATGCCCCGCTGGCTCTGCCGGATGAAGTCGGTGAAGACATTGAGTTCCTGCCCTTCGCCCAACTCCTGGGCAATTTTATCGAGTGCGTCTTCCAGCCTCAGCCTGGAACGAAAAACCAGTTTGTAGGCCTTCTTGATGGTGCGAATGGTTTCTTCCGAAAAGCCCCGGCGCTGCAATCCAACGAGATTGATCCCCACCGTCTTGGCCCTGTCTCCCTGGACGATGGTGTAGGGCGCGACATCCTGGTTCACCATGGCTCCACCAGCGACCATGGCATGGGCGCCAATGCGAGTGAACTGGTGAACCGCGCAGAGTCCGCTGAGAATAGCGAAGTCATCCACCTGAACATGTCCGGCCAGGTTGGCGCCATTCGAAAGAATGACCCGGTTGCCAACGATGCAGTCGTGAGCGACATGGGAATAGGCTAGAAACAGATTGTCATCGCCTATGGTTGTCTCGCCGCCGCCACTCTCAGTACCACGGTGCAGGGTGACGAACTCTCGGACGATGTTACGGTCACCCAGGCGCAAAAAAGTCTTCTCACCGTGAAACTTGAGATCCTGAGGTGCCGCACCGACCGAGGCGAACTGGAAAATCTGGTTGTCGCGGCCAATTTCAGTCCACCCCTCGACCACGGCATGTGGACCGACAGAGGTACCCGAGCCAATGGTCACATGCTCGCCGATGACAGCAAATGGGGCGATCTCGACACCCTCGTCGATACGGGCAGCGGGATGTACTATAGCGGTTGGATGGATCATGGGCGAGAGCATCCTAACGGGAAGCGAAAGTGGCTTTGAGTTCCGCCTCGGCCACCAGTGTGTCACCGACATAGGCCTTGCCCTGGAAACAGTAGAGGCCCCGCCGGCAGTTGACCATTTCCAATTCGAGGCGCAGCACGTCGCCGGGCACGACCGGTTTGCGGAAACGGGCATTGTCGATGCCGGCGAAGTAGGTCACTTTATCATTGCTGATCTTGTCGGTAAGCATGGCAAAGACGCCGCCGACCTGCGCCATCGCCTCGATGATAAGCACACCCGGCATGATCGGGTGCCCGGGGAAATG
>DATBML010000351.1:0-2304 GCA_036554885.1 Desulfuromonadales bacterium | reverse complement strand
ATCGCGCTGACGCACTTGTTCGATGTTCGACTTGATCGCCCGGCCAGGGAGCCCTGCAGGACTCATGATCAGACCGATATCCTCCCGCGAGCAGTCGAGATAAGCCTGTTTGAAAGCATCGTCGGCGTCGCACTCCACGGTGCAGACGAAGCGACTCGCCATCTGCACACCGTCCGCCCCTTCGTCCAGGGCGTGAAGCAGGTCGGTACGATCCCAGATGCCGCCGGCGGCGATCACCGGCACTTCGGTCCGCCACTCCTGCCGGAAATACTCCTTTACCCCGCGCACCGTGGCATACTGATCATAGGCACCGCTGCCGATGTTCTCAAGCTTTTCGCCCAAGTGGCCGCCGGCGGTGTCGGGATCCTCGACCACCACCGCGTCGGGGAGCCGGCCCCAGCCCTTGTGCCACTTGCGGGCGATCAGTTCGGCCGCCTTGACCGAAGAAACGATCGGCACCAAGGCCACCTCGGGGAAGTCGGCAGTCAGCTCGGGGAGGTTGAGGGGCAGGCCGGCGCCGCTGACGATCACCTTGGCCCCCGCCTCGCAGGAAGTGCGCACCATCGTATCGTAGTTGGTCACCGCCACCATGCAGTTGGTGCCGACTACTCCATCCGGGGCAATGGCATAGGCCTTGGCGATCTCGTCCCTGAGCGCCAGGGGATCGGCAGTGAAGAAATTCTTGCCATCGTAGTGGGGAGAGTTGAGGCCGAGGCCGGCGGTGGCAACCAGGCCGATGCCGCCGCAGCGAGCCACATGCCCGGCCAGCCGACCGCCGGAGATGCGCACTCCCATCCCCCCCTGGATCAGGGGAAAGGGAACGGTATATTGACCGATGGTCAGCTGTTTCATCGAAGGCTCCTTGGCTGGCAGACAAAATGAGTTTGTTTATATTGGGTGAGGATACCAGAGGCCAGGCCAAGTAAACGTAATAGTTGTGTAAAAGTTGAGAACCTTGGGAGAAAGCGGCAACTTCCGGTCCGGGCCGAGCACCTGGTTTCTGCAAAATCCCGGCTTTTTATCGTCTTCAAGTGGAGCACGGGCCTGCGTGGAACTGCACCGGGAGGGTTCCGCCGAGGGGAACTTGCCTGGGCAGGAGCGGCCCGGCTTTCGCCAAAATTTGCCTTGTCCGCCGCGCTTCCCGATGGTAAACAGAAGACATGAAACTCTTCCGCCGCTTCATCAATCCCGTATTCGCCTTCATCGGAATCCAGTTGATCTGGCTGCTGATGGTGATCTTCTGGATTTACTGGTTCATGGGAAAGCACCGCCAACTGCGCACGTTGGCCGAGCGCTACAGTCCCGAGCTCGCCCAGCGCGGGGCGGACTGGTTCATCCTCATCGAAGGGCTTGTGCTGCTGGCGGCAATCCTGGCGGGGGTCTACGTCATTTTTCTATACTGGCAGAGGCAGGCCGCCCTTTACCGGGCTCAGCGCGACTTCATTGCCCAGGTGTCCCACGAGCTCAAATCCCCCCTTGCCTCACTGCAGCTGCACCTCGAAACCATCCGCCGCCGCCGACCTCCAGCCCAGAAGATGGAAATCTTCATCGACACCATGCTGGCCGACACCGACCGGCTCGGTGGCCTGATCGACAACCTCCTTGCCGCCAGCCGCCTGGAACAGCGTGGAATGAAACTCTCCCTGCGCCCGGCCGATCTTTCGGCGTTTGTCACCCACTACTTCCGCCCCCGTCAATATGCCCTGCCGCAAGCGGCAAAAATGGAGCTGGACATCGCTCCTGACCTGCACGCCCGCATTGACCCCGAGGCCATGGAGACGGTCTTCCGCAATCTGCTGGAGAACGCCCTCCTCTACAGCTCCGGTTCGCCGGAAATCACCATCGGCCTGCACCAGGAGAAAAGCTACGCCCATCTCCATTTTGCCGACCGGGGACGGGGCCTGGACAAAAGGGAACAGAAGAAGATCTTCCAGATGTTCTACCGGGTGCGCCGTTCCGATGAAAACATCCGCGGCTCGGGGCTGGGACTGTTCATCGTCCGGGCCATCGTCCGGCTGCACCACGGCAAGGTCTGGGCGGAAAGTGAAGGGACCGGGAAGGGGACCACCTTCCATATTCTGTTGCCGCTCTGTGCGGATGGCGAAGGAGAGAAGACGGCATGACGATGGTGGGCATTCTTCTGGTGGAGGACGAACCGAGTATCGCCCGCG
This sequence comes from Desulfuromonadales bacterium, assembly GCA_036554885.1. Classification (GTDB taxonomy): domain Bacteria; phylum Desulfobacterota; class Desulfuromonadia; order Desulfuromonadales; family DASPGW01; genus DASPGW01. The sequence continues at coordinate 133 of DATBML010000351.1, read as the reverse complement.
GTCTCGTCTACAACCTGGAGGAGGAAGGATACCGGGTGACCCACGCCGCTACCGGCGAAGAGGCCCTGAAGCAGGCCACGGAGGAGTCATTCTCTCTGGTCGTCCTCGACCTGATGCTCCCCGGAATTTCAGG
>DATBML010000344.1:0-7564 GCA_036554885.1 Desulfuromonadales bacterium | reverse complement strand
ATACACGAAAGCAGGCGGTTGTTTCGGCCCAACCTGATCATTCCTCCCAGAATTCCGGAACGGCTGTCAGCAGCAAAGGAGGAGAGTATGAGACGGACCGATTTTGAAGGGATGTGTGAACTGGCCCAGGAAGGGCGGTTGACCTGGGTGGAAAACATGGGTTCTCATGAGAAGGGGCGGGTGGTTTCCTGCCGCGGCGAGAAGGTCGAGGTTGAAACGTCCGGTCATCGCGAGACGTGGAACCTGCGTGACTGTCAGGAACTGACCTACGGCTACAAGGTGAACTACGAAGAAGTTAAAAAACATCCGCACGAGTATGATTCCCATCTGGACTGATGGGAACCCAGACCGCTGAAATGGACGGGCTCTTCGGATGGAGGGTCCGTACTTTTGTGCACCGAGCCGTCAGGCCGCCCTTTTCTTTCACGCGCCCTTTACACTTCCTCGCTCCGTGGTACCCTTTAATCAACCCTGAAGCAAAAGGAGGAAGACAGTATGAATGTCTCTGAGCCACCGGGTCACCAAGGAACAACCCCATAAACACAATCGCATACATGCATGGAACATCAAGGAGATATCCCCACAGGGGATAAAAAGAGCGAAAATAGAAGGAAAAAGCCCCGGCGAAGACGACCGGGGCTTTTTATTTTATACATAGAGGCGCCCCGGCGGGGCGTCTAGGATGGGTGACCCGCCAGGCCCTTGACTCTTCCGACCTGCCCATCTTCCAACCGCACCTTGATCCCCCGCGAATGAAAGGGGGCGCTGGTGAGGATGTCCTTGACGATCCCCTCGGTCAGCCGACCGCTCTTCTGGTCCTTTTTCAGGACGATGGTCACCGACAGACCGGGACGGATATCGCTGCGCTGCTGTCCGTTCATCGTGGCGCTCTTGGCAGCTACTCGTCGCTCTTTTCGGCGTCACTGGATTCACCGGTTGCTTCATACTCCGCAGTGTCGGGCCCCAACAGCTTGCGCTGCTTCTTCTCTTCCTTCTTGGCTTTTTTCGCCAACTCCTTCTGCCGCTTCTCGAAGTTGTAATTCGGTTTTTTCGCCATCGTGCAATCCTTTCGAAAGAGGGGACTTTTCCAGACTACAGGTGCAGATCCCGGTGTCCAGCAAAAAGCTGGTCCCGCAGTCGCGCCACGTCGGTATTTTCCAGGTAGTCGTCGAAGCTCATCACCCGGTCGATGATGCCCGCCGGCGTGAGCTCAACGATGCGGTTGGCGACGGTGGAGACGAACTGGTGGTCGTGCGAGGCGAAGAGGATCACCTCGGAGAAGGCGATCAGCCCGTTGTTCAGGGCGGTGATCGATTCGAGGTCGAGGTGGTTGGTCGGCTCGTCGAGGATCAGGGCGTTGGCGCCGGCGAGCATCATTCGGGAGAGCATGCAGCGCACCTTTTCCCCGCCGGAGAGAACCCTGGTCTTCTTCGTCGCCTCATCCCCCGAGAAAAGCATACGGCCGAGAAAGCCCCGGGCGAAGCTCTCGCCGTCGCAGGGGGGGAACTGGCAGAGCCACTCGATCAGGTTCAGCTCGTTGTCGAAGTAGGCGCTGTTCTCCTTGGGGAAGTAGGCGCTGGTGATGGTTACCCCCCAGCGATAGGTACCGGCATCTGGCTGCAGTTCGCCGGCGATGATCTGGAAGAGGGTCGTCTTGGCCAGGCTGTCGCCGCCAACGAAGGCGATCTTGTCCCCCTTGTTGACGATGAGGTCGAGGCCTCCGAGCACCTCGACGCCATCTATCTTCTTGCGCAGCCCCTTCACCTCGAGGATGATGTCGCCGCAGGCCCGCTCGGGCTTGAAGACGATGAAGGGGTACTTGCGCGAGGAAACCGGCAGTTCCTCGACGGTGAGCTTCTCCAGCAGCTTCTTGCGAGAGGTCGCCTGCTTCGCCTTGGAGGCGTTGGAAGAGAAGCGCTGGATGAACTCTTTCAGCTCGTTCGCCTTGTCGGTAACCTTGCGGTTCTCGTCCTGCTTCTGCTTCAGGTTCAGCTGGCTGGCCTGGTACCAGAAGTCGTAGTTGCCCACGTAGACGGTGATCTTGCCGAAGTCGATGTCGGCCACATGGGTGCAGACCTGGTTGAGGAAGTGGCGGTCGTGGGAAACGACGATGACGGTGTTGGGGAAACGGAAAAGAAAATCCTCCAGCCAGGCGATCGACTTCAGGTCGAGGTGGTTGGTCGGCTCGTCCAGCAGCAGGATGTCGGGGTTGCCGAAAAGGGCCTGGGCGAGCAGCACCCGCACCTTGTCACCGGCCTCCAGCTCCTTCATCTTTTTCTGGCGCAACTCCTCGGGGACGCCGAGGCCACTCAGCAGCACCGCCGCTTCGGCCTCGGCCTCGTAGCCGTTCATCTCGGCGAATTCGGCCTCCAGTTCGCCGGAGCGGATGCCGTCCGCCTCGGTGAATTCGGGCTTGGCGTAGATCGCCTCGCGTTCTGCCATCACCTCGAATAGTCGTTTGTGGCCCATGATGACCGTGTTGCTGACGGTCTCCTCGTCGAAGGCGAACTGATCCTGGCGCAGCATGGCGATGCGCTCGCCGGGTGTGACGGTGATCTCGCCCTTGTCGGCTTCGGCTTCGCCGGCGAGAATCTTGAGGAAGGTCGACTTGCCGGCGCCGTTGGCGCCGATAAGGCCGTAGCAGTTGCCGGGGGTGAACTTGATGTTGACGTCCTTGAAGATAACCCTCTTGCCGTAGGCGAGGGCGATGTTGCTGGCGCTGATCATTTCTTTTCGGATTCCTTCGGAAAAAATAAAGAACCGCAGGGGTGATCCCTGCGGTTCACGTGTGCCCTCTTTATAACACTTTTGACCGACTGGCGGCAATCCCCTTTATTGGCACATGTTTTTAACGCAGAGGCGCAAAGAGGCTGAGGCGGAGAGGAAAAACTTCACCAAGGGTAACATGATTTCCCCGGTTATACTCTGCTTCTCCGCGTCTCTGCGTTGAAGGCTTATTAGGGTTACCGGTCCGAACATTTTTCTGCGGCATGCATTAGGGGATTGGTTCATAATAGGTGTCCGGGAGGATAGGACGAGATGGCGGAAGTTGTGGAAAAAAACGAGCTGCGTTGCAGCAGCGGGCCGTTTGCGCCGGGCGGCGCGCTCCCCTGGCAGGCGGAGAAGACCCCGCTGATGCTGGCGCCGATGCAGGGGTTGACCAACCGGGCGCTGCGGGAGCTGTTCATCGACTGGGTGCGCCCCGACGTCGTCTGCACCGAATTCATGCGGGTCAGCGCCGTCGCCGGCAAGCGACGCCTCGCCGCGGGCGATCTGCGCGAGGTGGCGGCGGCCGAAGGGGGAGTCCCCCTGGTGGTGCAGCTGATCGGCCACGGCCGGGAGGCCCTGGTATCCGCCGCGCTGGCCGCCCAGGCCGCCGGCGCCCGCCACCTCAACCTCAACATGGGCTGTCCCTACGGTCGCATGACCAGTGGTCTGACCGGCGGTGGCATGCTGCGCCGGCCCGAGGACCTGGCAGAAGTCATCCCCGCCCTGCGCGAGGCGGTTGCCGGGAGCTTTTCCGTCAAGCTGCGCGCCGGCTACAATGACCATGAACTGGTGCTCAAGCTGCTGCCGCTCTTCGAGTCGGCGGGGGTCGATTTCCTGGTGCTGCACCCGCGTACCGTGGTTCAGCAGTATGCCGGGCAGGCCAACCACGCGGTGACCGCCGAGGTGGTGCGCCAAACCCGTCTGCCGGTCATCGCCAACGGTGATATCCGCACCGCCGCCGAGGGGCTGCGCGTGCTGCGCGAAACCGGCGCTGCCGGTCTGATGCTCGGCCGCGGTGCCATAGCCGACCCGCTGCTCTTCGCCCGGCTGCGCGGGGAAGCCCCCGCCGAACCGTCGCGGCAGGAGGCGGCCGCGATGCTGCGCCGCTACCTGCGGGAGGTGTTGGACCGCTACGGTGAGCTCTTCTGCGGCGAGACGCAGGTGCTCGGCAAGGTCAAGGAGATCCTCGCCTTCGTTGCCGACCCCGCCTTCGCCAAATGCCTCAAACAGCTGAAAAAGGCCCAGAGCGTGCGGACCTTCACCGCCCTGGTCGATGAACTGGAGTGAACCGGTGGAGATGCCCGTCTGCGACTACGCTGCCCTGCTCGAGCTGGCCGAAATGCGCATGCCCTTCGGCAGGTACGCCGGCCGGCGGCTGATCGATCTGCCCGAACCCTATGTCGTCTGGCTGGCACAGCAGGGATTCCCTGCCGGGAAGCTTGGCCGGATGCTGCAGGCGGTTTACGAAATCAAGCTCAACGGGCTGGAATTCCTCTTCGATCCCCTGCGCTAGCGAGCCCTCCCCCGCTTCCCCCCATCAGCGGACATCGACGATTTCATATGCCCGCTCCGCGCTGCCGGCCGGCAGTTCCACCCGGTCCCCGGCGCATTTGCCGAGCAAGGCCCGGCCCAGGGGCGAGCCCGGAGTGATGACGATGATCTCTTCGCCGTCCTCTTCGATTTTCAGGCCACCGGCTTCGGGGCCGAGGAACACCGTCCTGGTGCTGCCGTCCTCGGCCTCCAGGGTGACCAGAGCTGTCAGACGGACGGCTGCATCCCCCGCGAAGTTGCGCAGTTCCAGTTTTCGGTACGCCTCCATGGCCTGCTTGATCTCCTGTGCCCGGTTGGCCTGCCCCTGGGCAACGTAGGAGGCTTCCAGCCCCAGGGTGTCGTACTTGTTGTCGGCGACGCACTCTTCATGAGTAGCAGCTTCGTGGGCCGTTTTTGCTGCTCTGGACAGAACGTCGAGGTCGGTGCCGAGGCTGGCGATAATGTGCTGGAGGATTTGTTTCTTGTTCATGGCAGAATGTTGATTATTCCTCGTTAAATGGAGTTCGGCCATCGGCCGCTATAGGCTGAGCCAGCATCCGGGGCGGTGTCCTCCATGTCTGAGGGGTTATTTCCGGCCGACCAGCCGGGTGAAATATTCGGGGACTTCAGCGGCGAAGGTGAGCCGCTGGCCGCTGCAGGGGTGCTGGAAGGTGATCGACCGGGCGTGCAGCGCCAGTCGCGGGTAGGTGTCGTTGCCCCGCCCGTATCTCCGGTCGCCTACCAGCGGGTGTCCCTTTTCCGCCAGATGGACGCGGATCTGGTGTTTGCGGCCGGTCAGCAGGTCGATCTCCAGCAGGCTCAGCTCACGGGTTTCGCGCAGAACCCGGTAGACGGTATGGGATAGCTTGCCCTTCGTGGCATCGGTGGTCGAATAGACATGATGCGCCGCGTTTTCAGCCAGCAGGGAGGTGATGGTTCCCTCTCTGGGCGTCAGTCTGCCATGGACGACGGCGAGGTATCTCTTTTCTGTCTGGTCCCAGTTCAGCTGCAGAATCTGTTTCGCCTCCTCGCTTCTGGCGAAGACGAGAATGCCGGAAGTCTCCCGGTCGAGGCGATGAACAATGAATACCCGATTTTTCGAGCGGGGATTTCCCTTGCGCACGTAGTCGTTGAGGATGGCGTGTGCCGTCCTCGACTTGTCGCGGTCGGTGCCGATGGTCAGCAGGCCGGATGCCTTGTCGACGACGATGATATCCCTGTCCTCGTGGAGGATGACCATGCCGGAGGGCTGATGTTTCTTCACGGTGTTTTTTGCTTTCATCGCAGCAGCATCCGGGGGTAGTCTGGCCAGGACGATTTGGCGCCAGGGGGCTGGAATGGGCGGCAGGGCACTACCATAGCGGATTTTTTTGTGGTTGGCAAAGCCCGGCAGCACTTTGACGCCTCTTGCCGCCGGTCCGGGCAATCTTCCTTCTGCAGAACTGCTTGAATATTTTTCGATTTTTGAGTTTAATGGGCGGCATGACGGATGGCGCCGCCGGGAACCAAAGACCGCCAATGCCGGGTAGCGGCGTCGGCCAGTCCCGGCGACAGATTTGCATCCCAACAGGGCGCAAACTTATCCTGCCAGAAGAGAGGCGTTAAGAAATGTCCTTTACCGGAGACCTGGAACACCTGCCCATTGTCGATGTCATCCAGCTTCTGCATGCCACGAAAAAGTCGGGGACGCTCAGCGTTCGGGGGAGTAAGGGCGAGAGTCAGCTGGTCTTTGACGGCGGTTATATCGTCAGTGCCAACCATTTGAATGCCAGCGTCCGGATTGGCAAGATTCTGATCGAGACCAGGGCGATAACGCAGGAAGTCCTTTCCCAGGCGCTCCTGGACCAGAAAAACGCCGGAGAGGGCCGAAAGCCTCTGATCGCCATGCTGATCGAAAGAGGGCAGGTCAAAAAGGAGGCGGCCTTCAAGGCGCTGGAAGTCCTGATCGAGCTGACGATCGTCGAAATTCTCACCTGGACGACCGGCACTTTTTCTCTGGATGTGGACAGTCTGGCGATTTCCGATGAATATCGCTATTTCCCCGAGAAATTGAACCAGGAAATCCTGCTGAATACCCAGAACGTGCTGATGGATGCCCTGCGCATCTACGACGAAAAGAAACGCGACGGCGAGCTGACCGAAGAGGAGTGGGGAGCGGAGCCGGCTGCCGCTGTTGAAACGGCGGGGGATACGGAAGGGAGCTGGTCCCTGTCGGCGGATGATCTCGGCCTTGGCGATTTCGACCGGCTGGAGCGCAAAATTCCCGGGGTTTTCTCCACTCTGGTGGATTTCGACCCGGCCGAGAGCCAGCGGAAGAAACTGCTAGCGCTTGCACCGGAACTCTCTGCAGCCGAGCGGGAAGAACTGCTCGCGTTTCTATTGAAGTTCTCCGGCAGGGCCGTTGCCGACCCGGCGGACAGACCGGAGGCGCGGGCACTGATCCTGTTCAGTTCGGACGAACTCTTCATCCATGCTGTTACGGCCGTCTGCAAGCACGATGGGCTGCCGGTCTTCGCCAGCAACGACGAGCAGGACCTCGATCACATCATCGATCAGTCCCTGGCGAAAAAGATCGCCCCGATTCTCGTCCTGGACAACCCTGCCGACACGGTCGAAGGTGGGGGGGGGGCGGCCACCGTCGAGCTGCGCCGGAAGAGAATGGAAAAATATCCGCAGATGACAGTCATCCAACTCGCCTCGCCCCTCGACTACGCATTCACGCTCCAGACGTTCGCCGACGGTGTCCGGGCCGTTCTGCCGAGACCCTTGCGGACGGCGCGGCCGCAGAGCTTTGTCGCCGACATCTTCCTTTTTCTTGAGGCTTTCTGCAACTACCTGAAAGGCGCTGCCGGCCCGCCGGCGGAGGACCAGTTCGCTCAACTCGGCAAGGAACTTGCCACCTTGCGCGACCTCACGGAGGCTCCGGACATTCTCTTTGCCCTGCTGCAGGCGGTCGCCGTGCGGTTCGAACGCGCGCTGAACCTGGTTGTCGGCCATGCCGAGCTGATCGCCGAGCGGGGGGTCGGGGTCCGCGGGGAGAAGAGCGAGGGAGCGACCCCGACCCTGGGCTTCCGGATCCCGCTGGAAAAGCCTTCGGTTCTCAGCCGGGTCATCGAGGAAGGTGTCCCTTTCTTCGGGGATTGCGATGATCCCCTTTTGCGGGAGCGGCTGTATGCCGAAATCGAAGCCCCGCAGAACTCCACCATCCTTCTGCTGCCGGTGCGCAGCCGCGGAAAAACTGTTGCTCTGACCTATGGGGATTTCG
>DATBML010000294.1:0-5281 GCA_036554885.1 Desulfuromonadales bacterium | reverse complement strand
ATGCTGTTTTACCAATATTTTTTCTTTTTTCCCGTTGCATTGGTCGATTTGCGGGTTTAAACTTCAAACGTGATCAGATAATTTAAACCACATGCAGCACAAGGAGAATGGCCATGAAGTGTCCCGTTTGCAAAAGCCATGAATATGTCGAGTTGGACCTGCATGCCGCCGGTTTCGCCGAGGACATCGTTACCTGCAAGATATGCGGTTCGATCTGGTCCATCAATCACGGCGTAACCGAAGTCGTCAAGGATGCCCAGAAAAACTCATTCATGGGGGCCATTTCCGAATGTGTTGAAGCGGACGATTACAGCTGGGCGGTGTAAACCTGCCAAAAGCTAAATAGCAAACCCCGCCGTGATGCTGGCGGGGTTAGGTTGTACCAGACGAGGGTTCCCCACCGCAGAGGGGGAACCCTTTTTGTTTTGCAGGGGGATCAGAGTACGGCTTTGAGGTACTCGGAGGTGCAGGTGCGCTTCTCCTTCTCGACCGTCTTCGGATCCACCTCGACGAATTTCTCGTCCGGCGTGATCTTGAACAGCGGCTGCCCCTTGGAGACGATGGTGCCGTCGCCACCTTCGATCAGAATCTTGTCGATGGTGCCGGAGAAGGGGGCGTAGATCTTGTTGAACATCTTCATGACTTCGATGATGTAAAGCGGCTGCCCTTTCTCGAAATGCATCCCCTCATAAACGAAGGGCGGCATCCCCGGAGCTTCCTGGGCATAGTACATGCCGCCGCAGAACGACACGATTTCGTCCGCCTTGGTGGAGGGAGGCGGCACCAGCACCTTTTTCATCCGCGCCTGCAGGTCGGGATCGGTCAGATATTCCGGGATGCTGATTTCCAGATCCTCCTCGACGCGCAGATCCCAGAACCGGGTGTTCTCCGCAATCAGGAAGGGGATGCCGATCAGCTCGAGCCCCGCTTCAAACCCGTAGTGGGCGGAACGGATCTGCTGCCAGCTCTCCGCATCGAACCCGCCCTGCGGGTCGTCCTTTTTCAGCAGTTCGTTGAGTTTAAAGTACTCGTCCTTGCCGAACCCGAGCTTTTCGCGGAGGGTGGCGTAGAACCGCAGTCCCCTTTGCAGCAGCTCGTGGTCATGGCTCCAGATCACCTCGGCGGCAGGCTCCTCCGGCCGGAAGTCCATATTGAGATAGGTGTAGGTCTCCTCGAGAATGACCAGCGGATTGCGCAGGAAAACCACCTTGCCATTGTCGATGCGGAAGTTTTTACTGTTCAGGCTCAGCCAGCCGGAGAGCAGGTGAGGATCAGCCAGGAGGGTCTCCATGGGGCGGGTCAGAAGGGTCCCCTTGCGGTCGAGCAGCTCGGAGATGTTCTTGAGCTCCTTGCCCAGCACCTCGGGTTGGTCGGCAAACTGATCGGAAACCAACTTGGCGTAGTGTTTCTTCATCTGCAGGAAGGCATACACCGGATCGAGCTTATTGGCTTCCTCCTTGAGCGTACCGACCAGGGTGAGATAGGGGACGACGAAGCGGGTGGTCGGCTTGGCGTTGACATTGCGGCCGATGAACCAGTTGACCAGCCCGTAGTGAAATTCGAGGTTAGTGGCCAGATCGGTACCGCGAATCTTGGTGTTGCAGATCACCTTGGACAGGTACTGGTAGCTGTCGAGACGATCCTCACCCTTGGTCAGCAGCAGGGCGATATTGGAGTCGTAGGCGCCGGCCACCTTGTAACGCATGAACAGGCCGGTGTCCGGATTCACCATACAGATCCCCTGGTCATCGCGGATTTCGCCTTCGAGGGGTTTGGACCAGTAACGGATCATGCCGCCAGCATGGGGCGAGAGGGAGGCATCGGTGGCGTTGAGCCGGGCCTCGGCGGCCGCCCGGAAGCGGGTGATCCGCTCGGGCTTGGGCAGCCGTTCCTTGTGCCGGGCCAACAGGGCCATCGCTTCGACCAGCGACTCGACGATGAAATAGTCGCCGGAATCAGCGGGATTGGTGAACTTCAGGCTGTAGCAGAGTTCGGTGACCCGATGTTCCACCTGGATGCGGGTGTTGACCTCCATGAAATAATAACGATCGCGGTCGACGATGCACTCGAAGGTGGAGGCCGAGTCGAGTCCGACCGCCTGGCCGAAGCGCGCCGCATCCTCTTCCATCCGCTTGAGGACCTTCAGGTCGCTCTCCAGAACCTGTGCCTCGGTCTTCCGGCCTTCGGCCCTGGCTTTCTCGATGGCGGCCGCCAGCCCCTCCTGGGTGGAGGAGACCTCCAGCAGCTTCTGCTCGTGCATCTGCAATGAGCAGTCGCGGCCGCCGAGGGAGACGCACCACTGGCCGTTGCCAAGGAGCTGGATTTCATTGTGCCGGGTCTGCTCGATGTTGAGCTCGATGAGGACGTTCTTGTTGTCGCCGATGCCGGTAGCCTTGACCTCGTTGAGAATTTCCCGGACCATTCCGGGGGCGTCGGCGGCGGCCTTGGCGATCTGGGCGTCGCTGGCGTTTTTGGCCGTGAGCAGAGAAGCGCCGAGAATCCGCTGCCCCTTGCCGCCGCCGCCGCCGATGGCCTTGAGGCGAATCCGGCTCTGAGGATTGTTTTTGAACATCTCGGCCACATCGGCCTGAACCTGGGCGCAGAGCTCTTCAATCGAGAAAAGGTCGATCCCCTTGGCGTAGGAGGCGAACAGGATATGGTCGGCCAGCGCCTCCAGCGAGACCTTCTTGTCCTTGAGCACCTTTTCGTCGCAGGCAAGGCCTTCGGCCTTGACCAGCGCCAGCAGCTGCTCGCGGCCGGGATGCTTTTTCAACAGGGTACGGGCGGTGACATTGTTGATGCCGGGGGTGACGCTGACGTCGACGCTGAGCGCGGTACGCTTGGCCTCGTCCTTCTTGCCGGCGCTCGCCTGGGTGGCGGCACAGGGGCCGATGAATTTGAGCCCGGCCTTTTCGATGGCGGCGACGAACTCCTCGTCCTCGGCCATGAAGCCGTAGCCGGCAAAGACCGAATCGTAGCCGTTGTCCCTGGCGGTCTGGATGATCTGGTTGATCCGCTCCACCCGCTCCTCCTTGCTGGCGCCGGAGTAGTCAGGCACCCGGTGAACGCGGGTCGAGTCGGTCAACTTGCGCAGTTCGGGCGCCAGGGCGTTCGGATAGACGATGGAGTCCTTTTCCGACAGCAGGATGCCATAATGGGTAATCCCCATCTCCTCGTAGACATCCATGGCCTCCTTGCGGATGGGACCGCGGCAGACGATGAGCGGCTTCAGGTCCTCGCAGGAAAAGGAGCGCGCCCACTCGGAGGAGGCCTGGCTCAGCCGGCGGTCCCGGTGAATCAGGGGGTTGTTTTTATAGTAATCGATATTCTGCGTCACCGGCCGGGGCCTGTCCTTGTAGCCTTCGATGGCCTTCAGCTGCGGCCGTGCAGTATCCTTTTTAATTTTCTGTGCCATGGGTTTCATCTCCAATCATATCCCTTTGGTCGTTAATCCCGTCGGTGATTAATGGAACTCGCGCTGGATGCCGCCCATCGGCGAAGCCTTGTAGTGCCTGAGGAAGAAGTTAAGGTTTTCACCGAGCACCTTGCGCAGGTCCGTGGGCATGACGATGGAGGAGATGGAGCCCAGGGCAAGACCCTCCTTCGGATTCATCAACTCTTTTTCGTAACGCAGATTGAGCTGAGTCTCGCTCGCTCTGAGCCACTCGGCCGCTTCCTTCTCCGCGTCCCTTTTGGCCTCTTCGCCATCCATGCCGGCCGCCACCCGTTCGTGGACTCCCTGCTTCACACGCTCGGGGATGACACTGCGCAGCTTGCGCAGCTCGTCCTTGTAGACGAACTCCTTGCCGGCCGGGCCCATGACCGCCAGGCGGGTGGTCGGCAGCGCCAGCACCAGGTCAGCGCCGGTCGGATAGTTGTTGTAGGAAGCGTAGGCGCCGCCGAAGGCGTTGCGCAGGATCAGCAGGATGCGGGGGGTGCGTACATCGACGATGGCATCGAGCATGGAGCGGCCGGCCTGGACGATGCCGCGGGCTTCCTGCTCACGGCCCGGCAGGAAGCCGGTGGTGTCTTCCATGAAAATGATCGGGATGTTGTAGATGTTGCAGAAGCGGACGAAGCGGGCGATCTTGACGGCCGAATCGCAATCGATCTGCCCGGAAGCCACCGCGCTGTTGTTGGCGACGAAGCCGACCACGTTGCCGCCCAGTCGACCGAAGGCGGTGACGACCTCGCGGGCCCGCTCCGGCTGGATTTCGAAGTAGTCGCCGTGATCGCAGATCTGCTGGATGATGATCGACACGTCGAAGGGGGTGTTGAAGCCGGTCGGCGAGTTGAATGCTTTCTTGAGCAGGGTGTTGATCTCCCAGGTCTTGCGGTCGAGAGGATCGCTGGTCGCCTGAAAGGGGGCCATCACGCTGTTGTTGTCCGGGAGGTAGCTGAGCAACCGGACGGCGGTGCGCAAGGCGGCGACTTCGTCGGTGACGGTGAGGTCGACAACGCCCGACTTGCCGTGGACTTTCGGCCCGCCCAGTTCCTCGGGGGTAATATCCTCACCCAGCACCGACTTGACGACCCCGGGCCCGGTAAGACCGAAGAAGGTGTCGTTGGGCTGGATGAGGAAGCTCCCCTGGCGGGGCAGGTAGCTGCCGCCGCCGGCGTTGAACCCGAACATGCACATGATGCTCGGCACCACCCCGCTGATCTTGCGCAGGGCGGTGAAAGCCTCGGCATAGCCGTCGAGACCGCCGACCCCGGCCGGGACGAAGGCGCCGGCGCTGTCGTTCATGCCGATCAGCGGGATGCCCTTCTCACCGGCCAGCTGGAAGAGGCGCGCCAGCTTGCTGCCGTTGGTGGCGTCGATGGAGCCGGCACGGACGGTGAAGTCGTGACCGTACAGGGCCACATCGCGGCCGCCGATGTTGAGGATGCCGGTAACCAGGGAGGCTCCGTCCAGGTTCTTGCCCCAGTTCTGAAACAGGATGTTGGGCTCCGTGTCGGTGAGAACCTTGATCCTTTCCCAGACGGTCATCCGTTTCTTGAAGTGCTGCTTTTCGACCTGGTCGACCTTGACCGACTTGATGGGTCGCTCCATCAATTCGTGGCCTTCATGCATCGCCGCTTCATAGCCGCCCGCTACCCCGGCGATCTCGCCGGGAATGGTGAATTCGACCTTCTCGGGTGGATCAAATGGATTTTTCAGTGAAGGCTTAATCGCTTTTTTTGACATTTCGGTCATCCCTCTGATGATTGGAATTTGCTTCCCGGAACGCAGCAGCCCGCGCTACGACTGGCCTGCCGGTCGACATGCACCTGTCTGAAC
>DATBML010000283.1:0-3917 GCA_036554885.1 Desulfuromonadales bacterium | reverse complement strand
TGCGTCGCCGAGCGGACCAAGCTGTGGCCCTTCATGGCCTTCTGCGTCGTCCTGACCGGCGTCATCTACCCGATCACGGGCTCCTGGGTCTGGGGCGGTGGCTGGCTCACCGGCATGGGCTTCAAGGATTACGCCGGCTCCACCCTGGTGCACTCGGTGGGCGGCTGGGCAGCCCTGACCGGCGCCCTCATTGTCGGCGCCCGCAAGGGGAAATACGGCAAGGAGGGCCGGGTCAACCCGATGCCTGGCTCCAACATCCCCCTGGCTACCCTCGGCACCTTCATCCTCTGGATGGGCTGGTACGGTTTTAACGGCGGTTCGGTCCTTTCTCTCGGCAGCGCGGCGAGTGCCATCGAGATGTCCAACGTTTTCGTCAACACCAACCTGGCCGCCTGCGGCGGTATGATCGCCGCCATGATCCTGGTCCAGATCCTCTACAAGAAGGTCGACGTGACCATGGCCCTCAACGGCGCCCTCGCCGGCCTGGTCAGCATCACCGCCGGTCCCCAGACCCCTTCGCCGGGCGCTGCGGTCCTGATCGGTGCGGTGGGCGGGGTGCTGGTGGTCTTCGCCGTCCCCTTCTTCGACAAGCTGAAAATCGACGATGTCGTCGGCGCCCTTTCCGTCCACCTTGTCTGCGGCATCTGGGGAACCCTGGCTGTTCCCTTCACCAACGCTGATGCAAGCTTCGTGACCCAGGCGATCGGCGTGGCGGCTGTCGGTGCCTTCGTGCTCGTTACCAGTGCCCTCACCTGGCTGGCCCTCAAGTACACCGTCGGCATCCGCTGCTCGGCGGATGACGAACTGCGCGGTCTGGATGTCGCGGAAATCGGCCTGGAGGCGTACCCCGATTTCCAGCGGATCAACATCGGCGGCGTGGGCGTCGGTTCCAGCCTGGGCGGCGCTCCGGTGACCGCAGCCAGGGTGATGACCGAGCCGGTGAAGCAGGCGTAAGATTTGAGCCGATTCACACTTTGAACGTGCTATAAAGTGGCATTCAATGAACCGGCCGGCGGTTCGGCCGCCGGCCGGCAAAACCCTCAACACGTGAAGGAGAATGGAACAATGAAGAAGTTTGGTGTCATGCTGGTTGCATTGGCGATGGCTGCGGGAGTGATGGCTCCTGCCGCGCAGGCCCTCGAGGTCACCGGTGACGTCTACCTCGGCTATTACAACATGTATCTCTGGCGCGGCTTTGACCTGAGCGGCGGGATGCCCGTCGTTCAGGGCGGCGCCGACCTCAGCGCCAAGGGATTCACCCTCAGCTACTGGAGCAACTACCAGGCCCGCGACGACGAGGGGGCCGGTTTCGAGTCGGGAGAGATCACCGAGACGGATATCACCCTGAACTACACCTACGCTCTCAACGACCTCGTTTCGCTCAGCGCCGGCAATATCTTCTACCAACTGGAAGGGCTCAACGACACCAATGAGCTCTACGGCAAGGTGGCGCTCAACACCATTCTCGCCCCTTCGGTTACCGTCTACTGGGACTACGATGAGGCCGAATCCGACGGTCTGTTCATCAACGCTGCGGTTGGCCATACTATCACATTGACGGACAAGCTCGGCGTCAGTCTCGGCGCCGGCGTCAACTACAATCAGGCCAGCGACTTCTCGGTGGGCGCCTATCGCGACTGGCACAACTATGAATTGAGCGCCGCTGCCAGCTACGCTCTGACCGAAAACTTCAGCATCAGCCCCTCTGTGCTCTATTCTTCGGGCATCAGCGATGAGGCCAAGGAGCGGATCGACAGCGAGGTGCTCGGCGGCATCAAGGCGACGTTGCTCTTCTAACCGGACAATTTTATCTGGTCGATGGACATTGCCTCCTGTCGACATTCGGTGCGCCATCCTCTACAATGGGGGTGGCGCTTTTTTTTCAATGGACATGCGGATGCAGACAGACAGCAACATCAAAATGGCAGTTCCGCTGGCCGACGGGCTGATAGTGGAGGCGGTCTGGTACGGCAGCGGCACCCTGTGCATTTCCAGCCAGGCGGGGTGCGCCGTCGGTTGCCCCTTCTGCGCTTCGGGAACGCGCGGCCTGGTGCGCAACCTCGTGTTCGAGGAGATGCTGCAGCAACTGGCGGCAGCACGTCGACGCGGCCTGGAACCGCAGCGTGTCACCGTTTCCGGCATCGGTGAGCCGCTGCACAATCCGCAGCCGGTGCGGGATCTCATGGAAGACTGCCGGCGGCAGGGCATGCCGGTATCCGTTACCACCACGGGCGGGCCTCTGGGGAGGCTGGCCGAATTTCTGGCAATGCCGCACAATGGAGTGATGCTCTCCCTGCATGCCGGCACCGCTGCCACCCACCGCCGACTGGTCCCGCGCGGGCCCGACTTCGAGGCGCTATGGCGGCTCCTTGGTGAACTCCTCTCCACGCTTCCCCGGCGCCGGCGGCGTAAGCTGGGGATCAACTACCTGCTGCTGGCGGGGGCAAACGACGACCCCCTGGAGCTTGAGGCCCTGGCGAAAAGGCTGCAGCCGTTTCCCGACCTGACCCTCCATCTGCTGACCTGCAACCCGGTGCCGGGAAGCTCCCTGCAAAGCCCTCCGCCGGCGGCGGTCGACGCCGCTCACGCTTTTCTGGCTGCCCGCGGTCTCAATGCGCGCCGCGCCAACCACTGGCGACGCCAGGCTTCGGGTGGTTGCGGGACCTTGTATGTCCAGTCCCCGGCTGCACCCCTCGACGAATTGACCAAGGGAAAGCGATTTTCATGAAAGCTGTTGCCATTCAGGCCGCCCGGGAGGGAGGCCGCATCCTGATGCAGAAATTCGGCACCGCCCTGGAGATCGGCTTCAAGGGGGAAATCGACCTGGTGACCGAGGCCGACCGGGCGGCGGAGGAGATGATTGTTGCGGTGATCCGCGATACCTTTCCGCGACACGACATTCTCGCCGAGGAGGCCGACCACGGACACTCCGAGTCGCCGTTCCGCTGGATCATCGATCCGCTTGACGGGACCACCAACTATGCCCATGGCTTTCCGTGGTTCGCCGTCTCCATCGCCCTGGAGGCGGAAGGGGAGATACGTCTCGGGGTGGTGTACAATCCCTTCCACCACGAACTTTTCTTCGCCGAGAAAGGCCAGGGAGCTTATCTCAATGATATTCAGATCAGGGTCTCGACGACTGCCCGGCTTGATCGGGCGATGCTGGCGACGGGCTTCCCCTACGACCGCAAGACGAGCCCGGTGAACAACTACGATCATTTTCTCAATTTCCAGCAGGAGGCCCAAGCCTGCCGCCGGGCCGGCGCCGCCAGTCTCGACCTGGCCTACACCGCCGCCGGGCGCCTGGATGGCTACTGGGAGATGAAACTCAAACCCTGGGACGTGGCGGCGGGTCAGTTGCTGGTGACCGAGGCCGGCGGCAGGATTTCCGATTTCAGCGGCCGAGCGCTGGATATTAACGGCAAGGACTACCTGGCCAGCAACGGCCTGATTCACGAATCGATGCTGACCGTCCTTATGCGGGGGAAACGGCCGGCATAAAACAGGCCTTCCGTCTGCCGCGCGCGCCCCTGGGTGAGCCCCCGCGCCCCTGATGCCGAAGTGACCGAAATGTCATTTTCCCTATTTCTCCATATCCGCGCCCGCCTTCTTTCCGTCTGGCTCGCCGCTATTTTTCTTGCTGTCGTCTGCCCGCTGCCGACCCTGGCCGCTGACCCGTTTCAATTGAACAGTCGTGGCGTCGAGCATCTCCGGCAAGGGCAGTTCGAGCAGGCGGTCGATCTTCTGGAGCAGGCGCATCGCAAACTCCCATCCAATGGGGTGGTTCGGGAGAACCTGGCCATGAGCTATCTCGGCCTGGGGACCCGGCAGATCGAAGCCAAGCAGTACGATGCCGCCGCCGAAACCCTGCAAAAAGGAAGGACATACGCGGCGGACGACGCACGTTTCTGGTTTTT
>DATBML010000275.1:0-2332 GCA_036554885.1 Desulfuromonadales bacterium | reverse complement strand
CAGATATCGCGGGCGTAGGGGCAGCGGGGATGGAAATGACAGCCGGAGGGGGGCGACAGCGGGGAGGGGACTTCACCCTTGAGGGGGTGGCGTTTGCGGCGGGCGGGGTCGGGGACCGGCACGGCGTTGAGCAGCGCCTCGCTGTAAGGGTGCAGCGGGGTTCGGTAGAGCTCTTCGGCGTCGGCCAGCTCGACGATCCGGCCGAGGTACATGACGGCGACCCGGTCGCTCATGTGCTCGATGACCGAGAGGTCGTGAGCGATGAAGAGGTAAGTCAGGCCGAACTCCTGCTGGATGTCGCGCAGCAGGTTGATCACCTGGGCCTGGATGGAGAGATCGAGGGCCGAGACCGGCTCGTCGGCGATGATCAGGCTGGGGCGCACGGCCAGGGCCCGGGCGATGCCGATGCGCTGACGCTGGCCGCCGGAGAATTCGTGCGGGTAGCGGTCGTAGTGTTCGGCCGCCAGACCGACGGTGCCGAGCAGGCGAATGACCTCGGCGCGCAGCGCCGGCCCCGATCCGAGGCCGTGGATGCGCAGCGGCTCGCCGACGATATCGCCGACCCGCAGCCGCGGGTTGAGGGAGGAGTAAGGGTCCTGGAAGATCATCTGCATCTGCCGCCGCAACGGCCGCAGCTGGCGCTGGGAAAGGGGGCGGATGTCCTGGCCGCCGATGAAAATTTCGCCGTCGTCGGCTTCGAGCAGGCGCAGGATCAGCTTGCCGGTGGTCGACTTGCCGCACCCCGACTCGCCCACCAGGCCGAGGGTTTCGCCCCGGCGCAGGGAGAAGGAGACACCGTCGACGGCCCGCAGCTTCTGGTGCTTGCCGCCCAGGGGGCCGGGGGCAACGGTGAACGACTTGCGCAGGTTGCGCACTTCCAGCAGCGTATCCATCTAGTCCTCCCAGCACCTGACCCAGTGCCCTGGTTCAACCTCGTGCAGCCGCGGCAGATTTCCGCGCTGCGGGGCGAAGCGCTCCGGGCAGTTGTCGAGGAAGGAACGGGGGGCGGCGGGGTCGAGGCTGCCCGGCGGCGGACCTTCGATGACGGCCAGCCGTTTCTTCTTTTCCCCGAGGCGGGGAATGCACCCCAGCAGCCCCTGGGTGTAGGGGTGCACGGGATGGCTGAAAATCGTCCGCACATTGCCCAGGTCCATGATCAGGCCGTTGTACATGACGGCGATCCGGTCGGCGGCCTGGGCCACCACGCCGAGGTCGTGGGTGATGAGCAGGGTCGCCATCCGCCGCTCCTCCTTGAGCTGCATCAGCAGGTCCATGATCTGGGCCTGGATGGTCACGTCGAGTGCAGTGGTCGGCTCGTCGGCGATCAGCAGGCGCGGGTCGCAGGCGAGCGCCATGGCAATCACCACGCGCTGGCGCAGGCCGCCGGAGAGATGATGCGGGTAGTCGCGGGCCCGGCGGTCGGGGGAGGGGATGCCGACCCGGTGCAACAGCTCGACGGCGGCGTCGAGGGCCTGTCGACGGTCGAGTCCCTTGTGCAGCCGCAGCACTTCGCCGATCTGCTCGCCGATGCGGAAGACGGGGTTGAGGGAGGTCATCGGCTCCTGAAAGATCATGGCGATCTGGTTGCCGCGCAGACGGCGCATCTCATCCTCGGGGATGAGCCGCAGGTCCTCGCCGGCGAAGAAAATCTCGCCGTCGACAACCCGCCCCGGTTCGGGGACGAGGCGCAGCAGGGAGAGGGCGGTCATCGACTTGCCGCAGCCCGATTCGCCGACCAGGGCCAGGGTTTCCCCCTCGCCGATGGCGAAGTCGATGCCGCGTACCGCCTTGACCAGGCCGCCGGTGGTGAAAAAATAGGTCGTCAGGTTGCGTACGTCGAGCAAAGGCATGGGAACCCGGTGATTGGTGACTGGTGATTGGTAATAGCAGAACGCACGATGCCGAATCTACATGGATTTTCGGCAGGGGTCAAGAACGACGCCGTTCGAAGCCCTTTGGCCTTGAGTCGGCAACGTGAAATGCGCATAATGCCAGCATGCGGCGAAACCTCTTGTCCTTGATCACGCTTCTGGCTGTTCTCTCTGTCACCGTCGTTCCGGCGCGTGGCGAGGGCGAATCGGTGCCGGATACGGCACCGGTCGTGGTGGTCGGTGGCGACCGCGGCTATCCGCCTTACGAGTTTCTTGACGAGGAGGGGCAGCCGAGTGGTTTCAACGTCGAACTGACGCGGGCCATCGCCCGGGTCATGGGGATGGAGGTGGAGGTTCGGCTCGGCGCCTGGAGCGAGATGCGCCGGGCGCTGGCTCGAGGTGAGGTCGACATTCTCCAGGGAATGGTGCCTTCGAAGGAACGCGCCGCCGAGGTCGATTTT
>DATBML010000251.1:0-2673 GCA_036554885.1 Desulfuromonadales bacterium | reverse complement strand
CGGAATCATGGCATCCGAACTGGGATTGAATGTCAAACAGGCCAAGCGTGCAGGCCTGCTGCACGATATCGGCAAGGCCGTGGATCATGAAATCGAAGGCTCCCACGCGGTGATCGGTGCCGACCTGGCCCGCAAGTATGGTGAGGCGCCCCCGATCGTTCACGCCCTCGCGGCGCACCACGAGGACGAAAAACCCGAGTCGATCCTTGCTGTCCTGGTGCAGGCGGCGGACGCCCTTTCGGGCGCGCGCCCCGGCGCTCGCCGCGAGATGCTCGAGACCTATGTCAAGCGTCTGGAGGATCTGGAGCGCATCGGCACCTCCTTCAGGGGGGTCACCAGCTGCTTCGCGATTCAGGCCGGCCGGGAAATCCGGGTAATGGTATCCAGCGATGAGGTGACCGATGCCCAGGCGCATGTGCTGGCCAAGGATGTCGCCCGCAAGATCGAGGACGAGATGACCTACCCGGGGCAGATCAAGGTCAACGTCATCCGGGAAACCCGGGCCATCGAATATGCCAAGTAGCGGGAAGGCGAACGCTTGAAGATCCTTTTTATCGGTGACATCGTCGGTCGCGCCGGTCGGCTGGCCCTCGTCTCACGCCTCGACCGGTTGATCGACCTGCATAATGTCGACCTGGTAGTGGCTAATGGTGAAAATGCGGCGGCGGGTTTCGGTTTGACGCCTGATATCGCCCGGGAACTCTTCGACCTGGGAGTGAACGTCATTACCTCCGGCAACCATATCTGGGACAAAAAGGAGATATACCCCTGGCTCGACTCCCGGCCGAACCTCTTGCGGCCGGCCAACTATCCGGAGGGCGCGCCGGGACACGGTGTCGGGGTGTTTTCGACCAGTGCCGGAATCAAGGTGGGGGTACTAAATCTGGAAGGACGGGTGTTCATGAATGCCCTTGAGTGCCCCTTTCGAACAGCGGATGCGCTGGTTGAGGATTTGCGCCGCCATACCTCAATCATTCTGGTCGATTTTCATGCCGAGGCGACCAGCGAGAAGGTAGCTCTGGGCCATTATCTGGACGGGCGTGTCTCGGCCGTAGTCGGGACTCACACTCATGTGCAGACTGCCGACGAGCGTGTGCTGCCCGGAGGGACGGCCTACCTCACCGATGCCGGAATGACCGGAAGCCGCGATGCGGTAATCGGCATCCGCAAGGAACTGGCGCTCGAACGTTTTCTGACCCAGTTGCCCGTTCGCTTCGAAGTGGCCAAAAAGGATGCTGTCTTGTGTGGTGTGCTGTTTACCGTCGACGAGGCGACGGGACGGGCGACCGGCGTCGAGCGGATTCTTGTCGAAGCCGGTGACAACGGGTAATTTATTGATACGAGGATTTTGATGCGTATGAAATCAGTTCAGGAGCAGATGGCGGTCATCCGGCGCGGCGCCGTTGAGGTTCTGGTTGAGTCGGAGTTGGAGGAGAAGCTGGCTGAATCCCTTAAGACCGGGGTTCCTCTGAAGATCAAGGCCGGTTTCGATCCGACCGCTCCCGACCTGCATGTTGGACACACGGTCCTCATTCAGAAGCTCAAGCAGTTTCAGGACCTCGGACACGAGGTCTATTTTCTTATCGGTGATTTTACCGGGATGATCGGCGACCCGACCGGCAAGAGCGAAACCCGCAAGGCATTGACACGGGAGCAGGTTCTTCAGAATGCCCAGACCTACAAGGAGCAGGTGTTCAAGATTCTCGACCCAGCGCTGACCAGGGTGGTATTTAATAGTTCCTGGATGGGGCCCATGTCGGCTGCCGAGCTGATCGCTCTGGCCTCCCGGTATACGGTTGCGCGGATGCTCGAGCGCGACGACTTCCATAAGCGTTTTGCTGGACAACAGCCGATCGCCGTTCACGAATTTCTCTATCCCCTGGTGCAGGGATACGATTCCGTGGCACTGCAGGCCGATGTGGAATTGGGCGGCACTGACCAGAAGTTCAATCTGCTGGTCGGGCGAGAACTGCAGAAGCAGTCGGGGCAGCGGCCGCAGACCGTCTTGACCATGCCCCTGCTCGAAGGCCTCGACGGGATCAACAAGATGAGCAAGTCGCTCGGCAACTATATCGGGATCACCGAGCCGGCCAAAGAGATCTATGGCAAGGTGATGAGCATCTCCGACGAATTGATGCTGCGCTACTATGAGTTGCTCTCGGATGTCGACCTCGCTATCTTGCAAAAGGTTCGTGACGGGGTGGCTCACCAGCCCGGCGGCCTTCACCCGATGAAGAGCAAGAAGGCCTTGGCCCGTGAACTTGTGGCCCGCTTCTACGATCTGGCCGAAGCGGAGAAGGCCGAAGAAGAATTTGTCCACCAGTTCAAACAGAAGGAGATTCCCGACGATATCCAGACGGTGCGGATCGTTTCTGCCGAACCTGTCTGGATCTGTCGGCTTTTGGCCGAAGCGGGGATTGCGGCCTCCAACGGCGAAGCACGCCGGCTCATTCAACAAGGCGGAGTCAAGCTGAATGGCGAAAAGGTAGCCGATCCCGACCAGGAAATTCTTCCGAGCGGAGAACTGGTTTTGCAGGCCGGCAAGCGACGTTTCGCGCGGGTTGTTTTTTCTGAAAATTAATGCAAAGACGTGTTGACAAGGGGGAACTGTTTGGGTATAGTCCAGCCTCCTTCACGGGGCACCGAGCAGGTGACAGATCGCGGAACCTCCCC
>DATBML010000278.1:0-1771 GCA_036554885.1 Desulfuromonadales bacterium | reverse complement strand
GGGTGCACCCTCTGCGTTTAACCCGGAGCCGCAAAAGGGGGGCTTAACCCTGCGTTTTTCCTCCCAAGCGCTACTCCCCGGTGGCTTGTTTGCGCAGCGGTCGAAAAACCTCATGGTAGAGAAAGGCATGGCCGGCCAGGTCCTCCCGCCACAGCAGGGGATGCCCCTGGGGGAGGATCAGAAAGGGTCGCAACTGCTCGCCGCCGATGGAGCCGTGGCCGCCGACCTGATCGTCGAAGCAGGCGATGCGCTCGCCGTCGTAGGCGCCGAACAGGATCAGGTCGCCGGCGGCCTCGTCCAGGGCGAAGCGGCGCAGCTCGGGAAGCAGCTCCGCCGGTTCGCCGTAGGGCCGCAGAAACGCGAGTTCCTCGGTACCCGCGGGGATCTGCCCGTTGAGGCACAGCCGGCCGCCGGCATGAAAGAAGCAGATTTCCTCTCCCTCGCCCCGCGCCACGACAAAACCGATCCCCTTGTGCCGGCTGAGAAACTGCAGCAGCAGCGGCTGTGCCCGCTCGACCTCCGCCCAGCTGAGGCGGCGGGGTTCGCCGGTGATGTAGAGGTGGGCCAGGGAGCTGGAGTAGGTAATGACCACGCCCCCCTCCGGGTCGACCTTCAGCGTCTCCGGGACCAGTTCCCGGATGCGGCGCTGCAGGGCCTCCTTGGTGGCGCGGTATAAGTTGTGCCGCCACCCGCGGGGCCGGGCTTCGAGCTCCTGTTCGAGATAGCCGAACTGCGCCCGTTTCATATCGAGACCACCGGCCGAGACGGTTGCCTGCTGGTTCTCTTTCAGGAAGGCACTGACGGCTTCCCCCAGTGTGGCTCCGAAGCGGCTGTGAAAGGGGTAGCCGGGCGTCTGGCCGTGATCGGAGAGAATGATCAATTCGTAGCTGGCGCCGGGGGCATGGCGCAGCATGCGCATGATCTCGCCGATGCGCTTGTCGGTGTACTTGAGATTCTTCAGTGCCGGCCGGGAACCGGGACCGAAATGGTGGGCGAGTTCGTCGTAGCCGCTATAGGTGGTGTAGATGGCGGGCACGCCGGAGTAGATATCGGCGATGACCCCGAAGGTCTGCAGCTCGCGGAGGATGACGTTGCAGAAGATGCGGATGAAGGGGAAGAGCCCTTCGCTGACCTGCCAGGGGCGGGTCTTGCGGGCCTGGCGGCGGTCATAGCGGTCGGTGAAGTACTCCACGATGCTGGCGCCGAGTACGCGGCAGACCCGCAGAGGGTGCAGCAGGATGAGCAGCAGGACGCGACTGCCGCCGAAACGGCCGAAGAGGGTCTGGGGATGGGGCGAGGAGACGGTGAAGACGCTGCGCATCGCATCGCCGTCGAGCATGTTGGCGTAGGAGGAGCCTCCGGCCAGCAGCCCTGGCCGGCCGGCGAAAAGCCGTTCGCGGAAGTGCTGGACATGGTCGGGGTCGTTGCAGCTGATGAGCCGGCCGGTGCTCTTCTCGAACCAGCGGAAGGCCGGAAGTCCCCGGCAGTCGCCCCAGAAAATCGCCCCTTGCGCCGCCGGCGTGGTGCTCGGCAGTCCGGAGCGATATTCCCGCAGAACGTACCCCCGCTTCAGATGCCGGGCGATATTGGGCAGGTAGCCGGCCGCCAGCGCCTGGCGCAGGTGCGGCGCTGCGAGGCCGTCGATCTGGATGCCGACGAAGCCGTGCGCGACACCGACGGCGCGCCGTTCGAGACGTTCCCGCCGAAAGAGGTAGAACTTGAAAAAGTAGTAGACCCGGAACAGGCGATCGATGAGGGCTGCCCGCTTCAC
>DATBML010000273.1:0-1964 GCA_036554885.1 Desulfuromonadales bacterium | reverse complement strand
CCGTCGTCACCTCGGTCACCCGCGACGATCTCGCCGACGGCGGCGCCGCCCACTTCGCCCGCCTGACCGCAGCGATCCGTCAGGCCGCGCCCGGCTGCCGGGTGGAGCTGCTGATCCCCGACCTCGGCGGCAGCCGGCAGGCGCTGGCGACCATCCTCGCCGCCGGCCCGGACATCCTCGGGCACAACCTGGAGACCGTTCCCCGCCTCTACCCGGCAGTGCGCCAGGGGGCCGGCTACGAGCGCTCCCTGCAACTGCTGGCCGACGCCCGGGAGCTGGCGCCGCAGATCCCGACCAAATCGGGGCTGATGCTCGGCATGGGGGAGGAGCGCGGGGAGCTGCTGGCGGTTCTCGCCGACCTGCGCCGGGTTGGCTGTTCCCTGCTCACCCTCGGCCAGTACCTCGCCCCGACCCGCGGCCATTATCCGGTTGTGCGCTATCTGCCGCCGGAAGAATTTGCCGAACTGCGCGACGAAGCCCTCTCCCTCGGTTTCCGCCACGTCGAGGCGGGGCCGCTGGTCCGCTCCTCCTACCACGCCGAAGAGCAGTTCGCGGAGGCCCGCCATGGCCGATAAGGAGTGTCTCTACCGGCACCTCATCGTCGGCGGCGGCCCGGGCGGCCTGACCGCGGCCATCTACGCCGCCCGCAGCAACTGCTGCCCGCTGATCATCCAGGGCCCGCAGCCGGGCGGCCAGCTGACCACCACGACGACCGTCGACAACTACCCCGGCTTCCCCGAGGGAATCGACGGCCCCGAGCTGATGGCGCGCATGGAGCAGCAGGCCCGCCGTTTCGGCACCAACTTCGTCACCGGCGAGGTGACCCGGGTTGATTTGGCATCCAGCCCCTTTCAGGTCTGGGTCGGCGATGACGTCTACCGGGGCCGCACGGTGATCATCTCTACCGGCGCCTCGCCGAAGATGCTCAACCTGCCGGGCGAGTGGGAGCTGATGGGGCGGGGGGTTTCGGTCTGCGCCACCTGCGACGCCTTTTTCTACCGCGACAAGGAAGTGGTGGTGGTCGGCGGCGGCGACACCGCCATGGAAGAAGCCTCGCTGCTCGCCCGCTTCGCCCGTCGGGTGACGGTCGTGCATCGCCGCGACACCCTGCGCGCCACCACCATTCTGCAGCAACGGGCGATGGAGAACCCTCGCATCGCCTTTCGCTGGAACACCCTGGTCACGGCCATTCTCGGCGATCAGAGAAGCGGCGTCACCGGCGTCCGGCTGAAGGACGTGGAGAGCGGCGACGAAGAGGACTTCGCCTGCCACGGCCTCTTCATCGGCATCGGCCACACCCCCAACACCGCCCTGTTCAAAGGACAGCTGGAACTCGACGAGGGCGGCTATATCGTCACCCGCAACGGCACCGAAACCAGCGTGGCCGGCGTGTTCGCCGCCGGCGACGTGCAGGACCCGCACTACCGCCAGGCGGTCACCGCCGCCGGTACCGGCTGCATGGCCGCCATCCAGGCGGAGCGCTATCTGGAGGCTTGCGAAGAACAAGGAGTCTGTCCGACATGATCTCGGAAAAGCTGAAGAAATTCATCGAAGAGACCAACTGCGCCTTCGTCGCTTCCGCTGACCAGCGCTCACGGCCGCACCTGGCTGCCGGACGGGGACTCAAGGTCCCCGATCCCGAGCACGTCGTCTTCGAGGCCTGGTTTTGCCGCAAGACTCTGGAGAATGTGGCCGAAGTGCCGCGGATCACCATGGCGGTCATCGATGCCTCGACCGGCGGCGGCTACCAGCTCGTCGGCATGGTGGAGAAGGTCATCCCCATCGGCATCCTCAACGGCTTCGCCCCCGAGGTCGAGGCGCCGGGTACCCCGCAGGTGGAGTCGCGCATGGTGGTGCGGGTGGAGGAGATCATGGAGTTCTCCACCGGCGCCCACACCGACCACCCCCTCACCACGTTTTCCTGAGGCGACGGCGACAGGCCGGGCTGTCTCTTAACGACAAAA
>DATBML010000148.1:0-5629 GCA_036554885.1 Desulfuromonadales bacterium | reverse complement strand
ACGGGCTGGCCCGTTTCCAGCTCTGGTTCTTCAACGCCACCATCATCGCAGCTGCGGTGACTCTGCTGCTCGGCTACACCACGTCCAAGGAATATCACGAACTGGAGTGGCCGATCGACATCATGGTAGTCGTTCTCTGGGTGGTCTTCGCCATCAACATCGTCATGACCATCATCAAGCGCCGCGAGGAGCAGATGTACATCTCCCTGTGGTTCATGCTCGCTTCCATCGTCGGAGTCGCCGTCCTTTACCTGGTCAACTCGGCGGCGGTTCCGGTGTCTTTGTTCAAATCCTACTCGGCCTACGCGGGGACCAATGACGCCAACGTCCAGTGGTGGTACGGCCACAACGCCGTCGCCATGGTGCTGACGGCGCCGCCGCTGGCGGTCTTCTATTATTTCCTGCCGAAATCGACGGGGGTCCCGATCTACAGCCACCGTCTCTCCATCGTCGCCTTCTGGAGCCTGATCTTCATGTATCTCTGGACCGGCGCCCACCACCTGCTCTGGACCCCGGTCCCCGACTGGATCCAGACTCTGGCGATGGCCTTCTCCATCATGCTGATCGCCCCCTCCTGGGGCTCGGTCTTCAACGGCTATCTCTCCATGGGCGGCCAGTGGCACCAGATGCGGGAGAACTACCTGGTCAAGTTCCTCGTCCTCGGCATCACCTTCTACGGGCTGCAGACCCTGCAGGGGCCGCTGCAGGCCGTGCGCTCCTTCTCCGCCTTCATCCATTACACCGACTGGGTGCCCGGCCATGTCCACATGGGGACGCTGGGGTGGGTCTCCCTGGTGTTGTTCGCCGCCATCTACTACCTGACGCCGCGCATCTACGGCCGGGAACTCTACAGCATCCCCCTGGCCAACCTTCACTTCTGGCTGGTGCTGATCGGGCAGCTCCTCTATTCGGTCAGCATGTGGGTTGCGGGGGTGCAGCAGGCCGGCATGTGGCATGCCCTCGAAGCCGACGGAAGTCTCAGCTACTCCTTCATGGAGACCCTGATCGAAATGTACCCCTACTGGTGGGCGCGGGCGGCAAGCGGGGTGATCTACCTCGGCGGCGTGGCGGTCTTCATCTACAACCTGGCCATGACGGTGCGCAAAGGGCAACCCGTCGCGCAGAGCGCCTGAGGGAGGACGACGATGATTTTCTGGGAGAAAAAACCGGTCGTTTTCCTGCTGCTGGCCACCGTCACCATCCTGGTCGGGACCGTCATCACCATGGTTCTTCCCTTCGCCTGGGTCAACACCGAGGCGGACCGGATCGAATCCGTCACTCCCTACACCCCCCTGCAGCTTGCCGGCCGCGACGTCTATATCCGCGAGGGATGCAACAACTGCCACACGCAGACGGTGCGTCCGCTGGTGGCCGAGGTGCTGCGCTACGGCGACTACTCCAAGTCGGGCGAATTCGTCTACGACCGCCCCTTCCTCTGGGGCTCGCGGCGTACCGGGCCCGATCTCGCGCGGATCGGCGGGAAGTATCCGGACGCCTGGCACAGCCAGCACATGGCGGCGCCCAAATCGATGGTTCCCCGCTCCAATATGCCGGCCTACGCCTTCCTGAACGAGAGCGTCGTCGATCCGGAGTATACCCGTCAGAAGATGCAGGCCCTCGCCTTTCCTTTCAGTGAAGAGCAGATCCGGGCTCTGGACGGCAAGACGGAGATGGATGCCTTGGTTGCCTATCTGCAGAAACTGGGGAGCGACATTCCCTGGCGGGAGGCGGCGCGCACCGAGATCGTCGGCGAACTGCGCAATCCCTACCAGGGAGACTCTTCGGTTCTCCCTGAAGGGGAAGCCCTTTACCGGGAGCACTGCGCCGCCTGCCACGGTGCGGATCTCACAGGCGGCATCGGCCCCGACCTTGAAGATCTCGACATGCCAGATGCCGATCTCTACCAGATTCTCTACAACGGCATCCCCGAAGGAGGCATGCCGGCATTCTCCGCGATTGGTTCCGACCGGGTCTGGAAGCTGGTCAACTTCCTGAAATACCAGAAGAGGCATTGATGGACTGGGCTTCGCTGGCCTATCTGGCCGTCACCATCGGGCTTTTCGCGGTTTTTGCGGCGATCGTAATCCGCACTTACAGCCGCAAGGGGAAAAAGCGGATGGAAGAACCCAAGCACCGCATGCTGGATGACGATTAATCAAATGGAGGACCATACCCATGTCCATGCTCGAAGAACACCGGCACAAGAACCCGACTCACGACTTCGACGGCATCGTCGAGAACCGGGAAACCCGGCCGCCTTTCTACTTTACAGTTCTTTTTTACGGCCTGATCCTCTGGGGCGTCATCTTCAGCGCCTATTACCTGCTGAGCGGCTGGAGTTCGGCAGATGAATTCCGGCAGAAGATGGACACCCACCAGCAGCTGCAGGCACAGCGGCGGCCCCCGCAGGCGACAGCCGGCATCGTGGCGGACAAGCCGCAGGCGGATACGGCGGCCGGCAAGGAACTGTACGCCAGCCACTGCGCCGCCTGTCACGGCGCCGAAGGAAAAGGCGGCATCGGCCCGGACCTGACGCGGCCGGACTTCAAATACGGACGCACGATGGAAGCGGTAGCAGAGAGCATTCGCAACGGCCGGCCGGCCGGTATGCCGGCCTTCGGCAGTCAACTTTCGGCGGCTGAAAGCGAGAGCCTTGCGGCTTTCGTGCTCTCCCTGAAATGATCCTGCAGACGGGGGGCACAGAAGTCATCCCCCGCCTCCCCTTGCGATGAATACCACGCGACCACATCGGCTCGGCCCCTGGCGCCGGCTTTTCCAGTGGGGCTGCACCCTGACCCTGCTGGCAATTCCCTTCGTCCGGGTCGACGGTCGGAGTCTGCTGCGCCTCGATCTGCCGACGCTCTCCCTGCAGGCGTTCGGTCACACTTTCCGAATCGAGGAGCTCTACCTTTTCCTGCTTTTCGCTCTTGCCGTGGTCCTGCTTTTTCTCCTGGTGACCCTGGCTCTGGGGCGCGCCTGGTGCGGTTGGGCCTGCCCGCAGACCACCCTTGTCGATCTGGCCGAGGGATTCGCCCGGCTGATCGGCATTCGGGTCACGGCGGACCGCATGGAAAGGAACGGCTGGCAGACCGTTCTTCTGCATTTCTTCTATCTGGCCGTTGCGCTGCTGTTTGCCGCCAACCTGGTCTGGTATTTCGTTTCGCCCTACGATTTCTTCGCCCGACTGCTGGCTGACGACCTGGGGAATGGCATTCTTCTGACTCTGGCCGTCACCGCCGGCATCGTCTGGCTCGACCTGGCCTTTGTCCGCCGACTGCTCTGCCGAGAGTTCTGCCCGTACGGCCGCTTCCAGACCGTCCTGGTCGACCCCGGCACGCTGACCCTGCAGTTTCACCCGGATGAGGCGACCCGCTGCATCCGCTGCAACGCCTGTGTCCGGGCCTGCCCGACAGGAATCGATATCCGCCGCGGCTACCAGATCGAATGCATCAATTGCGGCCGCTGCCTCGATGCCTGTCGAGAGGTGATGGCCCGCCGCGGCGAGACCGGCATCATCCGTTTCACCTTCGGCCTGGAGGGAAAGGGGCTGAATGCACTGTGCAACCTTCGCATGGGGCTGGTGCTGGTCGCCCTGGCCGGAGTCACCACCGCGCTGGTTCTGTCGACGGTCCACCTGCCCGGCGCCAGCCTCAAACTCACCCGCACCGCCGCCGCCCCAAGGCTGATGGAGGATGGTCGACTGGTCAATTTTTTCACCGCCTATGTGACCAACCGGACCACCGAGGCCGGAGTCTTTACCCTGAACGCCCAGTTGGCGGATGGCTTACCGGTCGAGATTCGGGGGACGGCTCCGGACCTCCGCCTGGCCGCCGGAGAACATCGCCGTCTGGATTTTGCCGTAATCGCGCCGGCAACCCCGTCCGGCAGAACGGTTCCGGCCGTTTTTTTGCTGCTCGACAGTCGCGGGCGGGTTACGGCCCGCACCGATGCGCTCATTACTGCGCCGCAGGAGTAATCGCTATGCCCGAAACCCTGTCTGCCAACCGCTGGCCGCATCTGCTGCTGTTCCTCGGGCTGCTGTTTCTCGGCCTGACGGGCTGGTCCGTCTATCGGTCGATTTCCGGGGTCAGTGCCGTGACCGACCGGCAATACTATGCCCATGGCCTGCGCTACAACGCCTCACTGGTCGAACAGAAGGCAGCAGAGAGCCTCGGCTGGCAGGTATCCGTCAGTCTGCAAAACGGATATCTTGCATCGGAATGGACCGGGATAAACGGTCAACCCGTCAGCGGCGGCGAAGCCCGGCTGGTCATCCCGGTCAAAAACCGCGGCGCCATCACTCTGCCGCTGGCAGAGGGTTCCACCGGCCGCTACGGCATCACCCTGCCCGGCGAACTGCAGGGGGAAATTCCGGCCCTGCTGACTTTCAGCCACGGCGGCGCCACCTTCCGCCGCGCGCTGCTGTTGAATTTATAAGGGTCTATCCGGACGATGGCCACGACTTCCGACCTCTGCGCACATTGCGGACTTACCATTGTGCCCCGCGATCTGGTGACCGACACCATCGCGGGAGTGCCGCTGCTCTTCTGCTGCCAGGGCTGCCGCGGGGCCTACCGGATCATCACCGGTGCCGGCCTCGAAGGTTTCTACTCCAGGCGCGACTGGTCCGAACCCGGAATCCCCGAAGGCGCCTTTACCACCGTTTATGATGAAGCCTACCTCTCGCGATTCGTCATCCGGACGGAGTCGGGCGCCGAAATTTCCTTCCTGCTCGATGGTATCCGCTGCGCCTCCTGCGTCTGGCTGATCGAAAGAGTCCTCGGCCGCCTCGCCGGTGTCAGCGAAGCGCGGGTCAACTACGGCACCCACCGCGCCCGGGTTCGCTTCGATCCCCGGAAGATCGACCCGTCTGCGGTTTTTGCCGCCGTCGCCCGAATCGGCTACCTGCCGCGCCCCTATACCGCCGCCGAAGCTCAGCTCCAGGCCGAGAAAGAACGCCGGAGCCTGTTGCTGCGGTTCGGTACCGCCTTCTTTCTTTCCATGCAGTTGATGGGTTACTCCTTCGCGCTCTATGCCGGCTATTTTCAAGGCATCGAGGAGGATGTCCGCAATCTGATGCAGGTTATGGCCGCCGTAGTGACCACCCCGGTCGTCTTCTATTCCGGCTGGCCGTTCCTGCGCGGCGGCCTGCGCAGCCTTGTCAACCTGATGCCAAGCATGGATTTGCTGATCGCCGTCGGAGTCCTCGCCGCCTACGGCGCCAGCCTTTATGCCATGGTGACCGGCGACGAGGTCTACTTCGACACGGCCGCCATGATCGTCACCCTGATTCTGGCCGGCCGCCTCTTCGAAAACACCGCCAGACGCCGCGCCTCTGCCAGTGTCGACCGCCTGCTGCGCCTGGCGCCCGATACCGCCAGTCGTCTGGAAGGGGAGGCTGTCGTGGAAATCGAGGCGGCCCGGCTCGCTCCGGGGGATGTCATACTGGTCCGGCCGGGGGAGCGGTTTCCGGTCGACGGCCTTCTGCTGGCCGGTGAAACCGAGGTGGACGAGGCCGCCGTAAGTGGCGAGCCGCTGGCGGTCTGGCGTCGACCGGGGGAACCGGTGACCTCCGGCACCCTTAACCTCTCGGCCGCCGTCAACGTGCGAGTCACCGCTGCCGCGGCCG
>DATBML010000091.1:0-2318 GCA_036554885.1 Desulfuromonadales bacterium | reverse complement strand
CAGGCGGCCGTGTAAAGCTGCACCATGAGGTGGTCGTTGTAGCGGTCGACGGTGAGGCCGGGCAGCCCATCCCCCTCGCCGTTTACCAGGCGCCAGGCGCTCGTTTCGCCCAGGTCGGCGTGGTCGTTGCGCAGCGCCGCCGCCCGCTCGATGCGTCTCTGCAGCCAGACCTTGTCGAGTCGCATTGGCCCGTGCGCCAGTACCCGCGCCGTCACCCGGTCGCCCGGATCGATCAGGGCAGTGGCGAGCAGGTTCCCCTGCTCGTCGGCCAGTTCCACCACGTCACCGGCCTTCCCTGCCGGCCACTTCCGGGTATAGCGGTCGGCGATGACCCAGGGATGCCCCAGTTCCAGCATCCGCGCCGTCTCCGGGCCGACCACGAATCGTTCTTTTTTCATTATTTATCCTTGGAAAAGCAGTCTCACGCGACGCCGCAACGAACGCAACGTAAAATCAAGCAGTTACCAAAGCCAAATCTTTCACCAGTTAGGTTTTGATCCAGATCTTTGAAAGTATTTGAATTTCGTCGCGATCGTTGCGCCGTTGCGTGAGTAACTGCCGTTTTTTGGTTTATTCCTCTTTGCGCAGCAAACACCATTCTTCCCGGCAACTTTTTACCACAGCCGCGCCGGCGAGCACATCAGAAAACTTCACCGCCCCGCCGGGCTGTGCTACACTCGCCACCCGCGAATCGAAAGAAAAGGAGAGCCGATGAACGACCATCCGAAATCGAAAGGTGAAATGGTCATCGAGCGGATCATGCAAGAGCTCGACCCGGCCTCGCCCCGTTACCAGGTACTGGCGACCGCCAGACGTTTCAAATCCTCATGGGTCGAACTGGGGGAGAAACTGCTGCAGATCCAGAAGCAGGGTCAGTTTCGGGAATGGGGCTACGACTCATTCGAGGATTACTGTTCCCGGGAGATCCGCATCAAGAAGCCGACGGCACAGAAGCTGACCCTCGCCTACCGCTACCTGGAGAAGGACGAGCCGGAACTGCTGGTCCGGCAGACCGAACTGAAGCCGCTGCCCGACTACCGCTCCGTCGAACTGCTGCGCCAGGCGCGGGAGGAGAAGGCCTTCTCCGAGGAGGAATACGCCGGACTGCGCCGGGCGGTGATCGATGAGGAGCGCAGCCACCCCACCATTCTCAAGCGCTTCAAGGAAGTCGCGGCCACACGCAGCGACGAACCGCCGGACACGACCATTCCCCTGAAGAGCGCGCTCGCCGCCGCCCGCAGGTTGCAGACGGTCCTGCGGCCGCTCGCCGACCTGCCGTTGGAGCACCTGGAAGAGCTTGCCCGGCTGATTGCCTGCCTTGAAGAAATGGCCGAAGCGGGCGAAGGCGGGGAATGAACGGGCAACGTCGTCTCTCCTATAACTGCGGGACGGGCATCGGTGCTGAAGGCTCCCGAACAACGCCCGGGAGAACGCTGATCCCCAGAACCCTCCGATAGAAATTATTCCCCGGCACATCCCTCCGTTCTTCACCCGGGTGCAGGCTGGTGACGGCAAGCCGGCCGACCAGGGCACGCCCTTCGCGACCGGTCCAGCTGAAGGTACGAACACCCCAGAGGTTATGCAGCAGCAGCGGCTCCCCGCTGGCGGCGTCGGGTCCGAGGTAAAGGCCGATATGGCCGGGGAGCCAGACCAGGGTATAGAACGGGATCCCTTCCTCAAGCAGGATACTGCGCTTGCGCTCGGGCTGCATATCGGCGAGGTCGAGCAGGGTTCCGTTCGAGGTGGCCTGGGCACGGGAATTGCGCGGCAGCCAGAGGCCGAACGGGGTGAAGAGATCCCGCAGCGTTGCCGAACAGTCGCGGTTTTCGAGCAAACCGCCCCAGCCGTAGGGCTGTCCCAGCATGGAATTGGCGATACGGGCAAGTCCGGCCGGAGTAAGCGGCAAGGGCTTGAGCTCCGCCAGGTGCCCTGCAACTCGCGCCCGGCGGATGACCGCCTCCCCGTCGGCATCCCGGGCCGGGACCAGCAGGCTGAGGCTCTGGTCACTGCCCGCCTCTGCCGGGAAAATCGCCCCGATATGGGCCCGGGTCAAAAATCGGCCCGTCTCGTCCGGGAGGGTGACCTCGTCCGCGAGAATGGCTGCATAAAGGCCGGTCTCGTAGGAAGCCAGGAATTGCTTGCCGGCCCAGCCGATATCTTCTGCCGGCAGCCAGCCATAAGCGAAGCCGGCCTCGGCAAAGAACCAGGCGCCATCGGCGGAACGATGGGTCACCAGCAGCGGGGTGCCGGTCCAGACGGCGGAGTTCTGGAAATAATCGAAAGGATAGCCTTCGCCGGGCCGGTCGGGACTGCGGAAA
>DATBML010000084.1:0-4593 GCA_036554885.1 Desulfuromonadales bacterium | reverse complement strand
GCAGCCGATTGTCCTTTCAGGGACTTTTATCGTTTTTCACCAAAGAGTCAAGGGAACCAGTACCACCGATGTGCCTTTAGGCAGGGTGAATATAGATGCTTGACGGGAGCCTGGTCAAGTTAGAATTTCACTTTATTTATCACCAACTTACTCATCTTGTCACCCCGATTGTGCCACGGCGGGCAATATATCAGCTGCCATCTCATATTTTTCTCAAATATTAACCTGCAATTGCAATAAATTAACATTTACTCCCACTCGATCGTCGCGGGAGGTTTGCTGGAGATATCGTAGACCACCCGGTTGATTCCGCGGACCTCGTTGATAATGCGGTTGCTGATCCGTGCCAGATCGTCGTAGGGCATCGGGTACCAGCCGGCGGTCATGAAGTCTTTCGTTTCCACGGCGCGCAGGGCAACCACGTACTCGTAGGTGCGGCCGTCCCCCATGACCCCGACGCTCTTTACCGGCAGAAAGACTGCAAAGGCCTGACTGATCTTGTCGTAATGGCCGGTGGCGTAGAGCTCCTCGATGTAGATGGCGTCGGCACGACGCAAGATGTCGGCATATTCCTTTTTCACCTCGCCGAGAATCCGTACGCCCAGCCCCGGACCCGGGAAGGGGTGACGCCAGACCATCGCATGCGGCAGGCCGAGCTCCTCGCCGATTGCCCGCACTTCATCCTTGAACAGCTCGCGCAGCGGCTCCAGCAGCTGGAGTTTCATGTAGTCGGGCAGCCCACCGACGTTGTGGTGACTCTTGATGCTGTGGGCCTTGCCGGTCTTCGCCCCGGCGCTCTCGATGACGTCGGGGTAGATGGTCCCCTGGGCGAGCCATTTGGCGTCCTCGAGTTTGTTCGACTCTTCCTCGAAGACGTCGACAAAAAGACCGCCGATGATCTTGCGTTTCTGCTCGGGATCGGTGACGCCGGCCAGGGCCGAGAGAAAACGCTCCTCGGCATCAACGCGGATGACCTTGACCCCCAGGTTCTTGGCAAAGGTGGCCATGACCTGATCCCCCTCGCCCAGTCGCAGCAGGCCGTTGTCGACAAAGACGCAGGTAAGCTGGTCGCCGATGGCACGGTGGATCAGTGCGGCCGCAACGGAGGAGTCGACGCCGCCGGAAAGGCCGAGAATGACGCGGTCCTCACCGACCTGCTGACGGATGCGGGCGACGGCGTCCTCGATGATGTGGCCCGGCGTCCACTGGCCGCTGCAGCCGCAGATCTTGCGCACGAAAGTATCGATCAGCAGTTCGCCGCGGGGCGTGTGATTGACCTCGGGATGGAACTGGACACCGTAGAGGCGGCGCGCGGCATCCTGGATGGCGCAGACCGGGGCGTTGGCGGTACCGGCAACGACTTCGAAACCGGCGGGGACCTTCTCGACATGGTCGCCGTGGCTCATCCAGACCGGGCTCTTCCTCTCGACGAAGAAGCCGTCGAAGAGAGGGCCCGGGGTGCCGCAGGCGTGCAGCTCGGCGTGGCCGAATTCGCGCTTGCCGGCCGGGACGACCTTGCCGCCGAAATGCCGGCTCATCAGCTGCATCCCGTAGCAGATGCCGAGTACCGGCACGCCGAGTTCGAACAG
Source organism: Desulfuromonadales bacterium (assembly GCA_036554885.1). Lineage (GTDB taxonomy): Bacteria > Desulfobacterota > Desulfuromonadia > Desulfuromonadales > DASPGW01 > DASPGW01. Next base: position 3,004 of record DATBML010000084.1, on the reverse strand, counting down.
TTCTTCGGCTACTGCCGGAGCCCCCTCGTCGTAGACCGATTTCGGCCCGCCTGAAAGGATGATCCCTTTTGGCGCAAAGGCCCGGATGGCCGCCGGATCCATATCGAATGGATGCAGCTCGCAGTAGACGTGCGCCTCGCGTACCCGACGGGCGATCAACTGGGTGTATTGGGAGCCGAAGTCGAGAATGAGTATTTTTTCGCTGTGGATGTCCTGCTGCATCGCTAAACCTGCCGCTCGACGCGATAGTTGGGGGCTTCCTGGGTGATGGTCACGTCATGCACGTGCGATTCGCGCAGACCGGCATTGGTGATGCGGATGAAACGGGCCCTGGCCTGCAGCTCCTTGATGGTCCGGCAACCGGTATAACCCATGCCGGCGCGAAGTCCACCCATCAACTGATGGATATTTTCCGAAAGGCTGCCGCGGTAAGGCACGCGCCCTTCGATCCCTTCCGGTACCAGCTTGACGTCACTTTCGACATCGGCCTGGAAGTAGCGGTCCTTGCTCCCTTTTTTCATCGCTCCGAGGCTCCCCATGCCGCGATAGGCCTTGTAGGTCCGGCCCTGGTAGAGGATGGTCTCGCCCGGCGATTCGTCGGTGCCGGCAAAGAGCGAACCGATCATCAGGATATCGGCGCCGGCGGCAACCGCCTTGGGGATGTCCCCCGAATATTTGATGCCGCCGTCGGCGATGAGCGGGATGCCGGCTTTCTGGGTCACCTTGGCCACATCGGCAATGGCGGTGATCTGCGGCACTCCGACGCCTGCCACGACCCGGGTGGTGCAGATCGAGCCCGGGCCGATACCGACCTTCACCGCATCGATGCCGGCCTTGATCAGCGCCTCGGCGGCCTCGCCGGTAGCAATGTTGCCGGCCACCAGCTGCAGGTCGGGATAGGCACGCTTGGTGTCGATGACCGCATCGATAACACCCTGCGAGTGGCCATGGGCCGTATCGATGATCACCACATCGACGCCGGCCCGGACCAGAGCCTCGAGCCGGGCCTCCCGGTCGTAGCCGACACCAACCGCCGCCCCGACGCGCAGACGGCCGAAATCGTCCTTGCAGGCGAAGGGATACTTGCGGACCTTCTCGATGTCCTTGATGGTAATCAGGCCCTTGAGGGCATAATTATCGTCGACCACCAGCAGCTTCTCGATACGGTGCTTGTGCAGATGCTGTTTGGCCTCCTCGAGAGTGGTTCCGGGCGGCACGGTGACCAGCTTGTCTTTGGTCATGACATTGGAAATCGGCTGATCGAGTTGGGTTTCAAAACGCAGATCCCGGTTGGTGAGGATACCGACCAGCCGGCCGTCCCTGGTGATCGGCACCCCGGAGATCCGGTATTTCTTCATTAATTCCAGGGCCTCGAAGATCTTCTGGTCGGGGCGCATGGTGATCGGATCGACGATCATCCCGCTTTCCGACTTCTTGACCTGGTCGACTTCGATGGCCTGCTCGGCAGGAGTCATGTTCTTGTGGACGATCCCCATCCCCCCCTCGCGAGCCATGCAGATGGCGGAACGGGACTCGGTAACAGTGTCCATCGCAGCCGAGAGAAGGGGAATATTGAGCTTGATCCCGGGAGTCAGATAGGTGGTGAGATCGGTCTCCTTCGGGAGGACCGTAGAGTGGGCGGGAACGAGCAGTACATCATCGAACGTCAGACCTTCACGGATCTCGAGATCCTGCATCTTCGTCTCCTTTATGTTTGGTGCAGCGGCCGAAAATATTAATCGGCGACCTTAGTCCAGGCACCGTTCATGAGTCAAGATAAAAAACGGTCCCGGGTCCGGGTCCAAAGTCCCGGGCGAAGGCCAACGACTCGGGACACGGGGCCAGGGACTCGGGACCGTTTTTCAATTGGGTATGAATGCCCCGCGCTCGCCGATCCGGTACATCAGCCCGCTCAGCAGCCGCACGGTGTTTTCCAGGTCAGACAGCGAGAGGAGCTCGACCGGGGTGTGCATGTAGCGCAGCGGCACGCTGACCAGGGCGGTGGCGACGCCGCCGCGACAGAGCTGCATGACATTGGCGTCGGTACCGGTGGCGCGGGGGACGCCGCTCACCTGGAAGGGAATGTTCTCCTCACGGGCGGTCTGAACGAGGAGATCGAAAAGGACGGGATTGATATTCGGGCCGCGGGCAATAATGGGGCCGCCGCCGACCTTGACCTCTCCCGCCTCCTTCTTGTCGATGTCTGGGAAATCGGTGGCAAAGCCGACCTCGACGGCCAGGCCGACATCGGGATTCACGCCATAGGTGCTCGTCGTACCGCCGCGCAGTCCGACCTCCTCCTGCACGGTGGAGACGCCGAAGAGGTCGACCGGGGCGAGGCCGCGCCGACGGACTTCGATCAGGGTCCGGGCGACGAGATAGGCCCCCATCTTGTCATCGAAGGCGCGGGAAATCACCCGGTCCCCCTGCAGCCGTTCCAGGCCGACGGCGAAGGTGGCCGGATCGCCGATCGCGACCAGTTCGGCGGCGCTTTGACGATCCGAGCAGCCGATATCGATGAACATGCTCTTGAACTTGACCACCGTTTCGCGATCCTTCGGCTCCATCATGTGAATCGGCTTTTTGCCGATAACACCGAGCAGGGGTCCTGAAGCCGTATGGACATGAACCCGCTGCCCGGGGACGAGATGCGCGTCCACCCCGCCGATGGGGGCGAAATAGAGGAACCCGTTCTCGTCGATGTAGCGCACCATGAAACCGATCTCGTCGCAGTGCCCGGCCAGCATGACCCGGGTCGGCGCCTCGCCGGCCCCCTTGATGCGGGCGATGACGTTCCCCATCACATCGGTGCGCACCTCATCGGCCACCGGCGCCAGTTCGCGGCGGATCACCCGCTGCGCCGGCTGCTCGAAGCCCGAAGGGCTGGGGGTTTCGACGAGTTCTTTCAAAAAGGCGAAATCCTTGTCGGTCATTGGCAAACCTTCGCTTGGTCATTGGTCATTGGTCATTGGTCATTGGTCATTGGTCATTGGTCATTGGTCAT
>DATBML010000259.1:0-4585 GCA_036554885.1 Desulfuromonadales bacterium | reverse complement strand
CGGGAAGAAGAAAAGGGAAACCCGAGGGCTTCCCTTTTCCAGTGGACATCTGGAGCCGGAAACCGACCGGCCGTGACAGCGCCGCGGTTAACGCTTGGAGAACTGGAAGCTGCGGCGGGCGGCCCGCTTGCCGTATTTCTTCCGTTCCTTGATCCGACTGTCGCGGGTGATGAAACCCGCCTTCTTCAGCACGCCGCGCAGCGCGATATCCACCTCGAGCAGAGCCTTGGTGATACCGTGCTTGATCGCGCCGGCCTGTCCGGAGGGTCCACCGCCGCTGACATTGACGAAAATGTCGTATTTGCCGACGTTGCTGGTCAACTCCAAGGGCTGGCGAATGACCATCTTGGAAGTTTCGCGGCCAAAATAATCATCGATGGAACGTTTGTTGACAACAATGTTCCCCGACCCCGGTTTGATCCAGACCCGTGCCACGGAGGTTTTCTTTTTACCGGTAGCGTAGAATTTCTGCTCGGCCATCTTCTATCTCCTGAGTAAACTCTTAAAGGGCGAGTTCTTTGGGCTGTTGGGCGACATGGGGATGATCGGCCGCAGCATAGACTTTGAGCTTGCGGAACATCTGACGACCCAGTTTGTTCTTGGGAAGCATCCCCTTCACCGCCTGTTTGATCAGCTCCTCAGGTTTTTTCGCGAGCAGCTTTTCGGCGTTGGTCGAACGGATTCCGCCGGGGAAACCGGTGTGACGGTAATACATCTTGTCTGCCAGCTTGTTGCCGGTCAGTTTGACTTTCCCGGCGTTGATGACGACTACGAAATCGCCGGTGTCGACACTGGGGGTATAAATGGGTTTATGCTTGCCGCGCAGGACGCGGGCGATTTCGGTGGCGGCACGTCCGAGAATCTTCCCTTCCAGATCAACGACAAACCAATTTCTTTGAATATCCGACTGCTTGGCAACTTGCGTACTCATCGGGCTCCCTTTCAGACTTGATTCTGTGATTTGGTAACGGGGCTCACAGAAGCCGTGAAAATAGCCGAATATAACAGGCATGTCAAGCCTTTTTTAACCTACCAAGTCGACTTCCGCAACTTTCACAAAACCTGCGGCTTGACACTCAACACCGGGCAGGAAGCATGCTGCACAACTCTTTCAGCGGTACTGCCGATGAGCAGGTGGGAAAGCCCGGTCCGACCGTGGGTACCGATGACGATGAGCTGAAAGCTCTCTTCTTCGGCCAGACGGCAGATTTCCTTAAAGGGGACGCCGATCGTGACCCGGCAGGCCAGTTCGATTCCGGGAATTTCCTGGCGGCGGCGCTCGGCTTCCCGTTCGAGTTCAGCCAGGGTCTCGCTGGCACGGCGGGTTTGCACCTCACTCGACTCACCACCCAGAGTAGCAAAGGTTTCGGCCTCCCCGGCCGGAACAACATGCAGCATCACATAGGCGGCGGCAAAATAATCCCGCAGGGAAAGTGCGAAGCGGAGCGTTTCCAGACTATGTCGGGAAAAATCTACGGGGACAAGAACTTTCAGATTTTTCGGCATTCACAACCTCACGCAGGAAAGACCCGAATTGAGGTCAACTATACCCGCCAAAGATTGATTTGCAAGAAAGGAAGAAAGGTCCCTGGCAAGCTCCAGGGTTCCTCTTGCCACTTCCGTCAATACCAGACTTCCATCAGGCACAACCCTTGCGGCGGCGCGGTTCGGCCGGCTTTCTGGCGGCAGCCCTGGCGCAGCAGATACGGTACGTCGGAATCGGGTCGCCGACCCATGCCGATCTCCACCAGGGTACCGACCATCACCCTCACCATGTTACGCAGGAATCCCGAGCCCCGAACGTCGATCAGCAGCAGCTCTCCCTGCTGCTCCAGCTGCACCGAAAAAACCTCCCGTACCGTGGTCCGGGCATCGCAACCGGCCGAACGGAAGGCGGCAAAATCGTGGCACCCAACGAAATTCCTAGCCGCCCGAACCATCGCCTCCAGATCGAGAGCAGAGCGGAGATGCCAGGCGCGGCGGCCCAGCAACGGCGAACGGACGGAAGCAGAGTAAATCGCATAGCGGTACCACTTGCCTTGGGCATCGAAGCGTGCGTGGAAGCCATCGGCAGCCTCGCTTGCTTCGCGCACAGCTACATCAGGCGGCAGCAGGCGGTTGACTCCTTCCCGGTAGGCGGCCAGCGGCAGGTCGGCAGCAGTCTCGAAGTGTGCCGTCATTCCCCGGGCGTGCACCCCGGCATCGGTCCGTCCGGCCGAATGAATACGCACCGGGGCGCCGAGCACCCGTGCGAGGGCCATCTCCAGCACCTCTTGCACCGATCGGCCATTGGGCTGGACCTGCCAGCCAACAAAGTCGGTGCCGTCGTACTCGATAGTCAGGAGGATATTCTTCATGGCAATGCACCGAATATAAAGACAAGGCAGAGTATCAGGGCCAGCAGAAAGGCTGCCTCCGCCGGGCGCACTCGCCACCAGGGGGGAAGAGGCAACTCCTCCACCACCGGTTTCCCGGCGGCTACGGCAAGAGCAAGACCGTCAGCTCGATCTACCAGGCGCAGCAGAAGTGGCGCCAGCATCCGTCCAACAGCCTGCCCCCGTTCCAGCAGTCGGTCACGGGCGGGATTCTCCCTTGTTGCCCGACTGGCCGCCAACTGGGCCAGCGCCTCCTCACGCAGGATGGGGATAAAGTGCAGGGACAGCAGCAGAAGCAGGCTAAGTTCTCGGACTGGCATACCGAAGCGGCCAAACGGCCACAGCAGGGAGGAGATCGCGGCAGCGAGCTCCGATGGAGAAGTCGAGAGAGTAAGCAACGAGGAGAAGAGAACGGCCAGAGCCAATTGTTCACAGACCAGCAGTCCGCGAAACAACCCGTCGAGGGAAAGCCAGACATTGCCGAACAGGGTCCGGCCGGGCGAAAACAGCAGGTGTAGCAGAACAGTGCAGAGGAAAAGCCAGCGCAGGGCCCACAGCCCCCGCAGAAAAAAACGCCAATGCCCACCGGCCAGAAGAATCAGCGCCCCCGCCAGCAGGGCCAGCGCCAGACGCTGTTCGCCCGTGTGCGCCGCGAAGGCGGCAATTACCAGGATTGGCAAGCCGGCCAGCTTGAGCCGCGGGTCGAGGCGGTGCAGAAAAGAATTCCCCGGGACGAAACGTCCCAGGGTGATGTCGTTGATGAGGGTCCGCATCCTCTCGCCTGCCTTACAGGTATCTCTCCGCCAGGATTTCGGCGATCTGCACCGCGTTGGTCGCCGCCCCCTTGCGCAGGTTGTCGGCGACCACCCAGAGGTTGAGACCGTTGGCGATCGACTCATCCTCGCGGATGCGGCCGACCAGGGTGAGGTCCTGCCCGGCTGCGTCGATCGCCATCGGGTAGATCAGGCTCTTCACATCGTCGGCCAGCTGGATGCCGGGCGCGGCGGCTAGCAGTTCACGGGCCATCTCTGCGGAGATTTTCTTCTCGGTCTCGATATTGATCGACTCGCTGTGGCCGTAGAAGACCGGCACGCGCACCGCGGTGGCGGTGATCATGATCGAATCGTCGCCCAGAATCTTCCTGGCCTCGTTGGCCATCTTCATCTCTTCCCGGGTGTAGCCGTTATCCAGGAAGACGTCGATGTGCGGCAGACAGTTGAAAGCGATCTGGTGCGGATAGACCTTGCATTCGGCGGGCCGGCCGTTGAGCAGTTCGCCGATCTGGATACGCAGTTCCTCGATCGCCTTCTGGCCGGTACCGGAAACCGCCTGATAGGTCGAAACCACCACCCGCTTGATTCTGACAGCATCGTGCAGCGGATTCAGAGCCACCACCATCTGAATGGTCGAGCAGTTGGGATTGGCGATGATCCCCTTTCCGGTGTAACCGGCGATGTCGTCGGGGTTCACTTCGGGAACGACCAGGGGGACGTCGGCGTCCATGCGCCAGGCGCTGGAATTGTCGACGCAGACCGCCCCGGCGGCCGCAGCGATCGGGCAGAACTCCCTGCTCCGGTCACTTCCGGCAGAAAAGAAGGCGATATCGATCCCGGTGAAGGAATCCCTGGTGAGCTTCTGCACCATGATCTCCTCGCCGGCGAATTCAAGAAAATTCCCTTCGGAGCGCTCGGAGGCGAGCAGGCGCAGGGACTTCACCGGGAACTCACGCTCTTCCAGCACCCGCAGCATTTCGGTTCCCACGGCGCCGGTGGCGCCGACAATAGCGATGTTGAACAGTTTGCCCATAACTTGCTTCCTGTTTAAATAGGTGTAGGGGCGCAGCATGCTGCGCCCCTACGTTCAATCGGCCGCAAGGGCGCAGCATGCTGCGCCCCTACAGATCATCCCTTGGATCAGCGCTCCAGCAGGATGCGCAGCATCCGCCGCAGAGGCTCGGCGGCACCCCACAGAAGCTGATCGCCGCAAGTGAATGCCGCAAGGTACTGCGGGCCCATCTTCATCTTGCGCACGCGCCCGATGGGGACGGTAAGATCCCCGGAGACGGCAGCCGGAGTGAGTTGGGCGAGTGTATCGGCCTTGGTGTTCGGCACCAGCTTGACCCACGGGTTGTCGTTGGCGATCAGGTTCTCGATGTCGGCGATCGGCACATCCCGCTTCAGCTTGATGGTCAGCGCCTGGCTGTGGCAACG
>DATBML010000048.1:0-2829 GCA_036554885.1 Desulfuromonadales bacterium | reverse complement strand
ATACCGCCGGCAGAACAGTTCGGCGGCGCCGCGGCCGGCATTCTCCATCAGCACGACGCCGGGAATGCCGATCTCCTCGATGGCCCGACGGTCGAGCTCGCGCATCTCGTCAGCGGTCAGCAGTTTCATGGACCCTCCAGGATAACGGTGGCGAAAGCGTAATCACCGTCATGGCTGTAGGAAAGGAGGAGTCTGGAGAATCCCCGCTCGTGGTAAATTTCGGCGGCCCGGCCGGTGAGCCGCAACGACGGTTTGCCGAGTTCGTCGCGTGTCACTTCCAACTGCTGCCAGCTGAGTCCCTGGCGCAGCCCAAGTCCCAGGGCCTTGAGGAACGCCTCCTTGGCGGCGAAGCGGGCGGCCAGATGCGGCGCCGGATCCTTTTTCGCCAGAGCGTAGGCCTTTTCACCGGCGGTGAACAGCCGGTCGATGACTGCCGCCTTTTCTGCCGTCAGCAACCGGCGGAAGCGATCCACGCGGGCCAGGTCGACGCCCAGACCGGCAGCCGACGCCACCCTAGCGCCCCCGCACCAGTGCCACCATCTCCCGCACCGCCTGCTCCATCCCGACGAGAACGGCCCGGGAGACGATGCTGTGGCCGATATTGTATTCCTCGATGCCGCCCAGGGCAACCACGGCGCCGATGTTGCGGTAATCGAGGCCGTGTCCGGCGCTGATCCCCAAACCAAGTTTGCGCCCCCCCCGCACGGCACCCTCGATCCTTGCCAGTTCATTGCGGCGCACCTCGGAATTGACGGCGTCGCAGAAGTTGCCTGTATGGATTTCGATGACGTCCGCGCCGAGTCGGTGTGCGGCCTTGATCTGCTCCAGGTCGGGGTCGATGAAGAGGCTGACGACGATCCCCGCCTGGCGAAGCAGTTCGATCGGCTTCAGGAGCGCCTGGCGCTGCTGCATCACATCGAGCCCCCCCTCGGTGGTCAGCTCGGCCCGCTTCTCCGGCACCAGGGTGACGCTGTCGGGGTGCAGCTTCAGGGCGATCCCGACCATCTCATCGGTGGCCGCCATCTCCAGGTTGAGCCGGGTCTTGATCGTTCGGCGCAGGATCTCCACATCCCGGTCCTGGATGTGGCGCCGGTCCTCGCGCAGGTGGACGGTGATGCTGTCGGCGCCAGCCAGCTCGGCCAGGGCAGCCGCGGTGACGGGATCGGGTTCGACCGTCCGGCGGGCCTGACGGACGGTGGCGACATGATCGACGTTGACTCCGAGTCTGGCCACGGTTACTTGTTCTCCTTCTTGCCGCCGAGCTCCTTTTCGATGGCCGTCGCGATATCCTGGGCCAGCTCGGTGATACGGTACTTGTCCTGACCTTCGAGCATGATGCGCAGCAGCGGCTCGGTCCCGGAGTAGCGGATCAGCACCCGGCCGGTCTCCCCGAGCAGCTGCTCGGCGGCAGCGATGGCCTTCTGCACGCCGGGGCACTCGGTCAGATTCCGGCGTTCGGCCACCCGCACATTGAGCAGAACCTGCGGCAGGGCGATCATCACCCGGGCCAGGTCCGAAAGCCGCTTGCCGGTGCGCTGCATGATCGCCAGCACCTGCAGGGCGGAGATCATGCCGTCGCCGGTAGTATTGTGATCGAGGAAAATCATGTGTCCCGACTGCTCACCTCCGAGGTTGAAACCGCTGCGCAGCATCTCCTCCACTACGTAGCGGTCACCGACGGCGGTCTTGACCACCTTGCCCCCCGCCTGCTTCAGCGCAATGTCGAGCCCCATGTTGCTCATCACGGTGGCCACCAGCGTCTTCTTCGCCAGCTTGTTCTGCTTGAGCAGGTGCGTGGCGCAGATCGCCATGATGTGGTCGCCATCCACCTCGTTGCCGAACTCGTCGACGAAGATCACCCGGTCGGCATCGCCGTCCAGGGCGATCCCCAGATCGGCCCGGTGTTCCTTCACCGCTTCGGACATGACTTCCGGGTGGAGGGAGCCGCAGCCGGCGTTGATATTGGTACCGTTGGGCGAAACCCCCAGAGCGACAACCTCGGCGCCGAGTTCCTCGAGCACTGCCGGCGCCGCCTTGTAGGCCGCCCCGTTAGCGCAGTCGAGAACGATCTTCAGGCCGCTGAGATCGAGATCCCGGGGGAAGGAATTCTTGAGAAAGACGATGTAGCGACCGCGGGCATCGTCGATGCGGAAGGCCTTGCCGACCTCCGCGGCGGTGGGCCGCAACGAGTCGATCTTCTTGGAGAAGATCAACTCCTCGATGCGCAGCTCCAGCTCGTCGGGAAGCTTGAAGCCGTCCCGGGAGAAGAACTTGATGCCGTTGTCCTGGTAAGCATTGTGCGAAGCGGAGATGACCACCCCGGCATCGGCCCGCATAGAGGCGGTGATGAAGGCGATTCCCGGCGTCGGCAACGGCCCGACCTGTAGCACATCAACCCCCATGGAGCAGATGCCGGCCGCCAGGGCGTTCTCGATCATGTAGCCCGACAGGCGGGTATCCTTGCCGATGACGATGCGGTGCCGGCGATTGCCCTCCTTGAATACATAGGCCGCGGCACGGCCGAGTTGCATCGCCATCTCGGTGGTCATGGGATAAATGTTGGCCACACCGCGGACACCGTCGGTCCCGAACAGTTTCTTTTCCATCTAGTGACTTCTCCCGCTCTTTTTTTCGCTGACCGGCGGCGGCAGCGGCTCGACACTCACCCGCACCTCGACGGCCTCGCTATCGTTCAGCCAGGTGTACTTGCCCCGATAGCTGATCGGCACCATCAGGGTGAAGCTTTCTTTCACCCCGTCGACATCCACCGGATCGGTGGCCACCTCGGTGACATCCTTGATCTCGCTCTCCGCCCCTTGCACGGTCACC
>DATBML010000033.1:0-2065 GCA_036554885.1 Desulfuromonadales bacterium | reverse complement strand
CGGTGGAGTTATGCAGCGTGTCAAGATAAGCACGGGAAGTAATTATGCTGAGCGAATTCCAGCAGGAGCCAACCGCCACCGAGTGGTCGCATCCGAAGCCCATTGTATTCAATTGGTTAAAGAATGCTACTGGTTTTTCGGCCCGCGCCGGCGTCCCGAATGCGTGCATCCCGCTACCGGTTGACTTCGCACACCCTCTCCCCTTATTATTGCCTTTCGCGCAACCCAATAACGGCGGCCCCCGACGGCCGCCTTTTGCTCGTAGGGAAAGAAAACGATGCCCATCCGCCGCGTCTACCATTACCCCGAACCGGTCCTCAAGCAGATAGCCTCCCCGGTGGCGGCCATCGACGAGGAGATCCGCACCCTGGCCGCCGACATGGCCGAGACCATGTACGCCGCCCCCGGCGTCGGCCTGGCGGCGCCGCAGGTCGGGGCATCGAAACGCCTGATCGTCATGGACTGCGCCCCCAAGGACCAGCCGCCGCAGCTCGTAGTCGCCATCAACCCCGAGATCGTCGGCCGCGAGGGGGAATCGCACGAGGAGGAGGGGTGCCTGTCGGTCCCCGGCTACTACGCCAGCGTGGCGCGCAGCCAGAAGGTGACGGTACGCTACCTCGACCTCGAAGGGCGCGAGCGGACGGTCTCCACCGACGGCCTTTGGGCGATCTGCTTCCAGCACGAGATCGACCACCTCGACGGCATCCTCTTCGTCGACCACCTCTCGCCGCTCAAGCGCTCCCTCTTCCGCAGGAAGTGGCAGAAGCTCCAGGCGCAGCAGGAGGAGCAGCTGTGATCGAGCCGGGCTCCATCCGCACCGTCTTCATGGGGACCCCCGAGTTCGCCCTGGCGACCCTCGAGGGTCTCTTCGACTTCGGCCTCGACGTGGTCGGCGTCTACACCCAGCCCGACCGCCCTGCCGGCCGCGGCAACAAGCTGACCCCGCCGCCGGTCAAGGTGCTGGCCGAGAGCCGCGGCGTGCCGGTTTTCCAGCCGGCCAAACTGCGGGCGCCCGAGGTGGTGGAGGGGCTTCGCCAGCTCGCCCCCGACCTCATCGTCGTCGTCGCCTACGGCCAGATCCTCCCCAAGAGCGTGCTTGAGATCCCGAAATTCGGCTGCATCAACGTCCACGCCTCGCTGCTTCCCAGGTACCGCGGGGCGGCGCCGATCAACAAGGCGGTGATCGACGGCGAGAGCGAGACCGGGGTGACGACGATGCTGATGGACGTGGGGCTCGACACCGGCCCGATGCTGGTGAAAAAGAGCCTGCCCATCGGCCCGGAGGAGACCGCCGGCGAGGTGCACGACCGCCTGGCCCGGCTCGGCCGCGAGGCGATGGAGGAGACGCTGCGGCGGCTGTGCGCCGGGACGCTCAAGCCCGAGGCGCAGGACGACAGTGCCAGCTGCTACGCGCCGATGCTGAAGAAGGAGGACGGCCGCATCGACTGGCGCCGCAGCGCGGCAGAGATTCACAACCAGGTACGGGGACTCGACCCGTGGCCCGGGGCATACACCTGCCTGGATGGCGAGGTGCTGAAGATCGCCGATACCGCCCCGGAGGAAGGTGTCGGCGAGCCGGGAACGATTCTCTCTGCCGACCGGGACGGGGTTCGCGTCGCCTGCTCCGGCGGCGTGCTGAAAATCGGGGCACTGCAGCTGCCCGGCAAGAAGCGCCTGCCGGCCGGCGAGTTCCTGCGCGGCCGGCCGATCCCGCCCGGTACCCGCCTGGAATCCTGAGGTACCCGTGGCTGAAAATTCCGAAGAATTTTTCGAGCCGCGCAAGCGGCTCTTCATCGGCCTGCTGACGGTCGGCTGCGCCCTGGTGCTGGCGGCGGCCTTTCTGCTCTGGTGGGTGCCGAGCGTCGGCCTGGTCAGCATCCACCCGGTGCTGCCGCTGGTGCTCGGGGCGTTGCTGGCGGCCGTTTCGCTGGTCATCGTCGGCGGTCTCACCCTGCTTATCCTCACCCTGCTCTCCGGCCGCGACCTCTTTTTCTCCGAGCGGCTGCGCGGCATCGTCATCCGCTACCTCTTCCCGGCCATCATCGCCATCGGCCGCCTGTTCGGG
>DATBML010000472.1:0-4394 GCA_036554885.1 Desulfuromonadales bacterium | reverse complement strand
TGAACGAAGGGCGCTGGGTGCTTATCGACTACGGCGATGTCATGATACACATCTTCCAGCAGCCGGTTCGAGAGTTCTACGATCTGGACGGGCTCTGGAGCGAAGCGGCCGAGATCCCCGTTCCCGACGAATACCATTGGGAGCGGCAGGCCGGGGCAAGGTGAAACTTCGCCTGGTCTGCGTCGGCAAAGTCTCGGAGAACTACCTGCGGGACGGTGTCGATGATTTTGCCGCCCGCGTCACGCGCTACCTGCCGCTGCTGGTCAGCGAACTGAAGGAAGAAAAAGTCGGCGGCAAAAAGGGGGACCCCCGCCACCTGCGCGACCGGGAAGGGGAGCGGATTCTGGAGAAGATCCCGGCGGCGGCGTTCACCGTCGTTCTCGACGAAGGCGGCGAATTCCTGACTTCCGAAGGCCTTGCCAACCTGCTGGGGCGCCACATGGTGCAGGGGACCCCGGAAGTGGCGCTGGTCATCGGCGGCCCCTACGGGCTGAGCGAAGCGGTCAAGCGTCGGGCGGACCTTCTGCTGTCGCTCTCCCCCATGACGTTCACCCACCAGATGGCCCGACTTTTTTTGCTGGAGCAAATTTACCGGGGACTGACCATCCTGCGCAACGAGCCGTATCACAACCGCTGACATTGTTGAATGCAAGGAGTGTATTGCTGATGGAAGAGAAGGAGCTTCAAGCGGCCAGGGAACTACTGTTGCGGATGCGTCGCGAGTTGATGCAGGAGGTGCAGGATGCCGCTGCCACCTGTCGGGAAATGGGCCAGGACGGCGTTCCCGACATTGGCGACATGTCTTCGCAGACCTACAGCCGCGACGTTCTGCTCAATCTCAGCGAAGCACAGCGGCAGAAGATCCGCGATATCGACGCAGCTCTTGACCGCCTCGCCGGCGGCGAATACGGCGTCTGCATGCGCTGCGGGGAGGAAATCGACCCCAAGCGCATGGCCGTGCGCCCGTTCTCCCGTTATTGCGTAGAGTGCAAGACCGAAATTGAGAAGTTCGGCGAATAACCCCTATCGCCCTCTGTTATCAGGGCTCTGCCCCGGGAGAAGAACATGACGATCATGTCGTTTCTGCTGCTTGTGATCCTTTTTCTGGCCTTCTTCATCTATTTCTCCGGCCTGAACCCACACGACATCACCATCTTCTTCTTCCCCGACCAGAGCATCACCCACTCGACCGCCATCGTCGTGGTCGGCTGCGTGCTGTTTGGACTGGCTCTCGGCTACCTCGTCCATCTCTACAGCACCGTGAGCCAGATGGTCAAGCACTGGAAGCGAGACCGTAACGAGAAGAAAATGCGCGAAGTGGCGGCCATTTACCGCGAAGGGGTCGGGAGGCTGCTTTCGGGCGACATCAAGAAGGCCCACAGCTTGCTGCAGAAGGCCCTGGAGCGCGATCCGTCTCGGGTCGAAACCTACATCGCCATGGCCAGCGTCCACTTGCAGGAAGGCGACGCACAGGAAGGCGTGAGCCTGCTGCGCAAAGCGCGGGGGATCGAACCGAAGAGCCTGGAGGTGTTGTTCAAGCTCGCCGCCACCTACGAGGAGATCGGCCAGGAGGACGATGTCATCCAGACCTACCAGGCGATCCTCGCACTCGAGAACGACAATCGCAAGGCACTGCGCGGTCTGCGTGACCTGCATATCCGGCACGGCCGCTGGAAGGAGGCGCAGGAACTGCAGAAGCGTCTCCTCAAGGTGGCCGCCGGCAGCCGCAGGCTGGAAGAGGAGAAGCAGAAGAACCTCTTTCTGCGTTACGAGGTCGCCCGCCTGGCCCTGCTGGAAGGGGGGGCCGATCAGGCCAGGAACGAGCTCAAGGAAATCGTCAAGGAAACTCCCGAGTTCACCCCGGCCCGCGTTTCGCTGGGCGACGCCTACCGTGCCCTGCGTCAGCGCGAGGATGCGGTGCGCGTCTGGCAGGAAGGCTATCAGGCACTTGGCAAGAGCATCTTCCTGTCGCGCCTGGAAGATCTCTACATGGAGGCCGAGGACCCGGCCACCCTGCTCTCCTTCTACCGCTCAGCGCTCCTCGAGCGCGGCGACGACCTTATGTTCCGACTCTTCTACGGCAAGTTCTGCCTGCGCCTGGAAATGGTTGATGAAGCCCTTGAGCAGCTTTACGCGGTGGAGAGCGCCGGGGTCGACTTTGCCCAGCTGCACGTGCTGCTGGCGGAGGCGCACCGCCGCCGCAACCGCTTCGAGGAGTCGATCAACGAATACAAGAAGGCACTGCGCATCAACACCCGCCTGCCTCTCGAGTATGTCTGCGATGCCTGTGGCGAGACCATCGCCGAGTGGCAAAGCCGCTGCCCCGAGTGCGGCACCTGGGGGAGTTTCAGCATGGTCGGCCGGAAGCTGATCCAGAGCGCCCGCGCCATCGAACTGCGGCCAATTCACCACGGAGAGAGGGAGCCATGGGACGAGGAATGAGACGCCCGCTCGCCCTAGTCATCCTCGATGGCTGGGGGATCCGCGAGACGCAGCAGGACAACGCGGTATTGCAGGCCCGCACCCCGCGGCTCGACGCCCTGTTCAGGGATTTCCCTGACACCCGCCTCGGCGCGTCCGGCCTCGACGTCGGCCTGCCGGATGGACAGATGGGGAACTCGGAGGTCGGCCACATGAACATCGGCGCCGGCCGTATCGTCTACCAGGATCTCACCCGCATCAGCAAGAGCATCGCCGACGGTGACTTTTTCGAAAATCCCGTCTTCAACCTGGCACTCGATGCGCTGCGGCGGACCGGCGGCCGGCTGCATCTCATGGGGCTGCTCTCCGACGGTGGCGTACACTCCCACAATACCCATCTCTACGCTCTGGTTGAGCTGGCCAAACGTCGCGGGATCAAGGACGTCTGCATTCACGCTTTTCTTGACGGCCGGGATACCCCACCAAAGAGCGGCGGCGACTACCTGGCCCGGCTCGAAGAGCGTCTCGGCGCCATCGGCGTCGGCCGGGTCGCCACGGTGATGGGCCGCTACTTCGCCATGGACCGGGACAACCGCTGGGAGCGGGTGGAGCGGGCCTGGCGCGCGCTGACAGCGGGCGATGGCCAGATCGTCGCCTCCAGCGCAGAGGCGATCGTCGGCGCCTATCAGGCGGGACAGACCGACGAATTCGTCGAACCGCGAATCGTTCGCCGGGCGGCAGACCCCGTCGGCACGGTCGAGGACGGCGACGCCGTCATCTTCTTCAACTTTCGTTCTGATCGGGCTCGCGAAATCACCCGCGCTTTCACCGATCCGGACTTCACCGGCTTTGTCAGGGCGAAGAGTCCGAAGCTGGCCGCCTACGTCTGTCTGACTGAATACGATGAGACCTTCGGCCTGCCGGTCGCCTTTCCCTCTCCGAACCCCGTCAACATCCTCGGCGAGGTCGTTGCCCGCGCCGGCAAGACCCAACTGCGCATTGCCGAGACAGAGAAATACGCCCACGTCACCTTTTTCTTCAACGGTGGCAGCGAAGTCCCCTTTCCCGGCGAAGAGAGGGTTCTGATTCCGTCGCCGCAGGATGTCGCCACCTATGACCAGAAGCCGGCCATGAGTGCCCCGCTCGTCACCGATGAGGTGGTGGCACGCGTGGATTCTGGTGCCTATGATCTGATCGTGCTCAACTTCGCCAATCCCGACATGGTTGGGCACACCGGTATCCGCCCGGCGGCAATCGCCGCCATGGAGGCCGTGGACGTCTGTGTCGGCCGGGTCGTGGACGCTGTGCTTACCGCCGGGGGGGCGCTTCTGATCACCTCCGACCACGGCAACTGCGAGCAGATGGTCGACGAAAGCGGCCAGCCGCACACCGCGCACACCGTCAATCCGGTTCCTCTGCTGCTGGTCGACCCCGACCACCGATCCGCAAAGTTGCGCGAAGGGGTTCTTGCCGACATCGCCCCGACCATCCTCGCGCTGATGGGACTGGAAAAACCAGCCGAGATGACGGGAAGGAGCCTGTTGGAATAAATGCCAAGGGGGCATGGAGGGGGGATGTCCGTTCACCAGTGGCTGCGTTCCGAGTTCCGCGGTCTGCTCGATCTACTGCTTCCCCCCGCCTGTCCGCTCTGCGGTTCCGAGTCCGGGGACCGCTCACCGTTTTTTTTCTGCCCGAAGTGCCTCGCCGGCATTCACCCGCTCAGCTCCCCCTGCTGTCCACGCTGCGCCCTTCCCTACGCGACCGAGGATGGGAGCGATCACCTCTGCGAATCCTGCCTCCGCGATGTCCCACCCTTCAGCCGGGTAGTTGCCCTCGGAATCTATGAGGAGACCTTGCGCGCGGCTGTGCAGCGGTTCAAGTACGAAGGGGCGATTGTTCTCGATCGACCCTTGGCGGGACTTCTGGCGAAGGTTCTGGAGGAGGACGCCCTTCGCCCCGACCTGATCATTCCA
>DATBML010000246.1:0-6241 GCA_036554885.1 Desulfuromonadales bacterium | reverse complement strand
CAGGGTGCGCAGCAGCCCCGACTTGCCGAGAACCGGCCGGGCCAGGGGGAGTCCGCCTTCAGCCGGCTCCAGGCGGACCCGGACGAAATCCTCCCTCCCCTGCCGCGATTCGAGGTTGCGGGCGAGACGCGCCCGACGCAGCGGCCGCAGCCGCTCGGCAAAAGCCTCACGGTCCCCGGCGAGGTGGCGGAGGAAGGGCTGACCCAGCACGGTCATCACCACCTGGGCCGAGCCGACCTGGCCGGGCAGGCCCACCACCGCCTTGCCTGCCGCCCGGGCGAGGATGGTCGGCTTGCCGGGGCTGATGCGGACGCCGTGGGCGAGGATCTCCGTCCCGGGGATTTGCTCCAGGGCGGCGATGGTAAGATCCCGCGTCCCCTTGGAGCTGCCCCCGGAAAGGAAGACCACGTCGCTCTGCTCCAGCGCCCCCCGCAGAGCCCGCACCAGCCGCGCCAGATCGTCGCCGACGATGCCGCCGGGAAGCGTGTCCCCTCCGGCTTCCTCGACAAGGCAGGCGACGGTGTGGGAGTTGACGTCGCGGATCCGGCCGGGCGCAGGCGTTGCCTCTACCGGCACCAGTTCGTCGCCGGTGGAAAGAATGGCGGCCCGGGGGCGCCGGTGCACCTTCACCTCGTCCAGGCCGAGGGCAGCCAAAAGGCCCACCTCCTGGGTGCGCAGGACGCTGCCGGCGATCAGAATCGGCTGGCCGGCGGCGGCGTCTTCGCCCCGCTCCATGACGTTTTCCCCCGGCACCACGCTCTGCCGGACCTCAATGGTGCCGGCGCCGATCTCCTGGGTGTATTCGACCATCACCACGCTGTCGGCCCCCGCCGGCAGAAAACCGCCGGTGGGAATCCATGCGCATTGGCCCGGAGCCAGGGTGAAATCGGGAAATTCGTTGACTTCCAGGGTGCGGATGCAGTCGAGGTAGGCGGGGCTGCTCTCGCCGGCGCCGAAGGAATCGACGGCCCGCAGGGCGTAGCCGTCCATCGAGGAGCGCGGGCCGGTCGGCAGGTCTTCGGGAGAGATCAGGTCCTCGGCAAGCACCCGGTTGCGAGCCCGGTGAAAGTGTACGAGTTCCGTCCCGGTGCAAGGAAAGGTTTGCAGAAGCGCCTGGAATTCCGAGCGGCTCAAAGTCTTGAGAAATCCCTGGCTCATCATTTCCTCATTATCGAAACTACTCTGCTGCTATTGTAGATCTCCTCCCCCTTCAAGGGGAGGGAGATCGAGCGGGAAATGCTTTTGGCAGGCCAAGCTCAAGATAGCCTGCCCTGGGCACCAACAAGGGACGCCCCTACAAGGTCCAGATCGGATCGAGGAGGTGGACGTCGACCTCATCGCCGGCGGCGAAGTATTCCCGTTCAGCCGGCAGGATGACAATGCCGTTGGCCCGCACCATGGTGCGCAGGATACCGGTATTCTGGTTGCCCGAACTCGAAGCGACCAGCCCCGTTTCGCCGCCGCGCACCTGTACCCGCATGAACCGCACCCGCCCCGGCTTCTTCTTCGCCGGCTCCTGCAGCCGCGCCCGGACGGTGGGCCGGATCGGCCCGGCGTGGCCCTGCATCTGCAGCAGCGCCGGCCGCACGAACAGCTCGAAGGTGATCAGTGTCGCCACCGGGTTGCCGGGAAGGGAGAAGACCGGCACGCCATCCCGGATGCCGAAGGCGAGGGGATATCCCGGCTGAATCTCCGCCTTCCAGAAAATCTGCCGCACCCCCAGCTCGGCGAGGACCTGACGCACCAGGTCGCGGTCGCCGGCCGAAACCCCGGCGGAGGTGATCAGTACGTCGGCCGCCAGGCCCGCGCTGAGCTTCTCCTGATGACTCTCCCGGTTGTCCCGGGCGATGCCGAGGAGCAACGGCTCCCCCCCGGCCTCCATGACGGCGGCCGCCAGGGAATGGGAGTTGCTGTTGACGATCTTGCCCGGAGCGAGCGGCTCGCCGAGTTCCATCAGCTCATCGCCGGTAGAGAGGATGGCGACCCGCGGCCGGCGCCAGACGGCAACCTCCGCCTGGCCGAAGGCGGCGAGCATGTTGATCTCCGGCGGCCGCAGAACCGTCCCGGCGGGAATGACGAGATCGCCGGCCCGGAGGTCCTCGCCGCGGAAGCGGATGTGGCTGCGCGGCTCCACCCGCTCCCGGATGTGCACCCAGTTCCCCTCCTCCGACGCCGCCTCGAAAGGAACAACGGCCGTGCAGCCCTGCGGAACCGGTGCGCCCGTCATGATCTTCACTGCCGTCCCCGGCCGCACGATCATGCCCTCGGCACTGCCGCCGGCAGGAAGATAATCCACCACGGCAAGGATCACGGGCTCAGGGCAGTCCTCGGCGCGCACCGCGTAGCCGTCCATGGCCGAGTTGTCCCATCCGGGAAGATCCCAGGGGGCACGCAACTCTTCGGCCAGGACTCTGCCGACCGCCGCAAGAAGCTGCACCCGCTCGGTGGCGAGCGGCGCGACATTTTCCAGAATCAGGCTTCTTGCTTCTTCAAAGGTGACTGCCATGTTGGTGCGCGCTCCACAGGAAAAGGGCTCTTCCCTTCCGGAAAGAGCCCTCGCGATATTCCTGATCTTTCGATCCTGCGACAAGCGGTTCTCCTTTCCTAAAGGGAGGCGCCGCCGTTTCCGGCGGAACCCGTTGGCCGACCGCCCTGGGGTGAAAACCCTTTAGGTCTGACGGCTCGGAGATATTTTATCTGGATTTCCAGGTCAGCTATAGCTGAATTTCGTCCATCTCCATGTCCAACAGATTGAAGGCTAGCTTCCGGTTGCGCAACAGCGCCCCCTGCCCGAGCAGGACCTTGCAAACCTCGGCGACCTCGAGACTGGCGGCCACGGCCGGCGTAAAGGAGGGATTGCCCAGTTGCTGCTCCACTCCCTTGCCCCCCGTCCAGTGACGATAGATCTTCTGCATGCTGTTTTCCCCCGGATAGACGGTGGCGACGTGGCCATACCAGCCGGCGATGGCCCCGTGCACCAGGGGGACGTTCAGTTCGCTGCAGACCGCTTCCAGCTCGAGGCGCGCCGTTACATTATCCACGGCATCGACGATGCAGTCCAGCCCGGAAAGCAGCTCGCGGCCATTTTCCAGGGAAAATGCTTCGCGCACCGGCTTGAGCGTCACCGCGGGGTTGATTTCCGCCACCCGCTCTGCCGCCAGTTCCGCCTTGGCCCGGCCCAGCGCTGCGGGTGAGGAGAGCAGCTGGCGGTTGAGATTGTGCTCCTCGAAGACATCGGGATCGATAGCGACAATATGTCCCACTCCGAGACGTGCCAGTTGTTCCAGAATGTAACCACCCAGCCCGCCGCAGCCGATCACGGCGACCCGGCTGCGGAACAACTGGAGCTGCTGCAGCGTCGAGAGCATCCGGCGGTTGCGCTGGTAACGTGCCGGCAGCAGCCCAGATTCGAGGATCGCCGTTTCCACGTCGGCCACGCTCAGGCCAAAGCGCTCCGCGGCAGCCAGCTGATTCTGCCAGGAGAGCAGATCGCCGTCTGCGTGAGTTTCGAGAAAGGTTCGGAGTTCCGCCATCTCAGCCGCCTCCAACCAGGGGGAACAGGGCAAGGGTGTCTCCGTCCTGCAACTCGCGGTCCAAACCGACATGCCGGCTGTTGACGAGCAGGATGCCCAGCTCATTCTTCGGGATGCCGATCTCTTCGACGACCTGCCCGACGGTAGTTCCTGGTGAATATTGGCGGACTTCGATGTTGAAGCGTCCGTGACGGAAATTCGCGAACAGTTTGACTGTGACCTGCATGTTTCACTCCTCGAAGAGGACGCAAAGCTCTACCGATTCCACGCCCGGGGCAAACCATGCCCCCGTTTGCAAAATCCCGGATGCAGCCGGTTTGCCGTTCAGCCGGATTTCACTCCACCCCTCCCAGAAGTCGGGAGCTTGCGCGGCCAGAAAATTCGCCAGCGCGGGAGTCGAGACGATAATCCCCTGCCGCAGAAAACCGGGTCCCAGCTCGGCCATCAGCAGGTTGAACAGCTTGATCCTGATATTGCCGTATTTCTCCTCGGCGCCCGCTGAAGATTCATGGTGAGTGATACCGCCGCGCATGGCGGCATAGAAGCCGCCACGCCGCATGGTGGCGCCGACCAGTCCCGGCATGGCCGCCGAGAGAGCCAGCGTGGCGCCATCGGCAACCCGGCTGGTTTCAGTATCGTCGACCGGCTTGCTGTTAAGAAAAATGGTTGTGATCCGCTGTTTCAGGTAATCCGGGTCGATGCCGAACTGGCTGCAAAGCAGTTCCCGGATACCGCAGCCGACCTGTACCCTGACGTTGAACCCTTGCTGCAGAAGCGGAAAAAAGCAGCTGAGATGTTCCGGCATTCCAGCCGCCAGGGTGAGTGAGAGCCTTTCCGTCGTTTGCCTGCGGATCTCCTGCGCCATGGCATTCCTTTCCGGCTCTTCACCCCCAAGTTACACTTTACACTACTTTACTTTATCACAACTCGCCCGGCAGATGGATGAGCTCACACCCGCGACAGGTGCCATATCGCGCCGGGTAATAAATGACGTTGACCGTCAGGCACTGCTTGCATTGCCAGAAACCGTAGCCGGTGACCTCCCGGCCGGCAAGCTCGCTGAACAGCCAGCGGTAGTAGGCATCCCAGTCATACTCCGGGGGCTGCCCGGCTTTTTCCACCAACTGTTCCAGCAGCATGCGCCCTCCTGACCGGCCTGTTAAAAAGGCGGGGCGAGATGCCCCGCCTGATTCAGCAATGTTCGGGATTTCACAGGGCTATTACAGCCCTTCGGACGTTGAGATTTTCGTCAGGTCGGTGTCATCCGCAGGGGCTCCGCGGAGGCGTAGCAGCGCTACGCCGCACAAGGAAGTCCCGAGGACGGGCACCGAGATGGCGGAAATATCGGCGTCCTCCCACTACCAGTTGAACACTTCGTCCAGTTCCTCATCCTTCATCATAAAGGTCTGGTTGTGGGGCGCGATCGGCTCGTTGTAGAAGAAGCGCGGCAGCCGGTCGTGGTGCTTGGTGAAGCCGGCCCGGGTGTTGAAGTCCCGCTCGGCGGAGAGGACCCTCTTGCCCAGCGCCACGACGTCGTCGCCGGTCATGCTGATGCCGTAGAAGGAACCAAGCATGTCGAGCAGCGCCTGGAAGGTCTCCGGCTGGTCCATGATGGCGAAGGCGATGAAGAGACACATGCCGGTCGAGTCGATGGCGGCGGTGGCGATCTGCAGGTTCCTCGACAGCTCCACCTGGCCTTCGGTCTTGAGCGGATCGACGTCGCCGCCGACCTTGAGGATGTTGGTGGCGATGGCGTAGCCGGCGGTGTGGTCGGCCCCCTGGGTGGTGGTGGCGTAGGTGACGCCGATCCCCTGGATGGCGCGCGGGTCGTAGGCCGGCAGGGCCTGATCCTTGACCACCGGCACCCGCTCGACGCCGTACACCTTGCCGGTCACCGAGGCGCCGCAGCCGAGCACGCGTCCCAGCGGCGTCCCCTTGCCGACCTCCTCCATCAGGCGAATGGCGCCTTCACGGTCGCCGAACTCGATGATCCCGGCGTCCATGGCGACGCCGATGGTGACCCCCATCTCGATGGTGTCGAGGCCGATGTTGTCGTCCAGGAAGTCGAGGTGGGCGATGGTGTCGAGGTCGTCGATACCGCAGTGGCCGCCATGCGACCAGACGGTCTCGTACTCCGGCTGTTTGGTCAGGTAGTGGCCGTCCTTGTCGTTGTAGATGCCGGAGCACTGGATGACGCAGCCGCGATGGCAGCCGTGGGTGGCGCTGCCGCCGCGCTTGACTTCCAGCGCCGCCTGGGCCTCGCCGCTGATATTGGAGGAGCCGGCGAACTGCCCCGACTTGAAGTTGTAGCTGGGGTAGCCCCCCGCCTCGTTCAGGACGTTGGTCAGAATGTTGGTGCCGTAGGCGGGCAGACCTTCGCCGGTGACCGGGTGCTTGCGCAGCCCCTCGACGAACTTCCGGTTGGCGTCCCGGTACTTCTCCGGGTCTTTCGGTGCGCGGTGCTTCATTCCGGCGTCGTCGAGGATGATCGCCTTGACCCCCTTGGCCCCCATGACGGCGCCGACGCCGCCGCGGCCGCAGTGTCGGGTCGGCCGCAGCTCGGGGTCGGTGCAGGCGATGGAGGCGGCCAGCAGTTTGCGCTCGCCGGCGGTGCCGATGGTGATATAGGCCACCTTGTCGCCGTACTGGCCGCGCAGCTTGTCGACCAGGGGGTAGTTGTCGAGACCCTTCAGGCTGTTGTCGGCGAT
>DATBML010000242.1:0-2689 GCA_036554885.1 Desulfuromonadales bacterium | reverse complement strand
CCGGCTGTAACCACTCGCTGTTTTTTTGTCCTCGCCGAGTTGGCCTTCCGAGTCGCTCAGCACCCCGACGGCCAGTCCCGTCAGCATCCCGGCAACGTGGATCAGGTGTCCCGCCAGGATGGCAGCCAGCCCCCCTTGAGGATCAATGCCTCCACCATGACCTGCATAGAAGAAGAGCCCAAAAAAGGCGAGGGTGTCGAGACGAATCGTGAACCGCAAGGACCCGAAAAAAGGGAAAAGATCAAGAAGGGGTGGTGCGAATTCCAGGCTCCGATCGGCGCTGCGGGCAACGCAGAATCCGAGAAGTCCCGCGATGGCGCCTGACGACCCAAGGCCATGAAGGGGTCCCGTCAGGAAAAGCGGATGCACCAGCGTCCCGACCCCGCCGGCGAGGATTCCCGTCAGCAGGTAGAGGCCGAGGAAACGACGGCTGCCGAGACGCCTTTCGACCAGAGGCCCGACCGCCCAGAGGAACATCACGCACCCCCAGAGCTGCCAGCCTCCGGTGTGCAGAAACAGCGCGGCGATGGCGCTCAGCGGCACATTCCAGAAGTTCGGCTCCGCCGGAATGAACGCGAAATTGTTTCGCAGCGTTGAAGGTTCAAGCTGGAGCGCCAACCCGTAGTAGAGCAGGATATCGAGCAGGATGATGCCGTAGGTGCACCAGGGGACCCACTGCCGCCTGACCTCGGCAGGCTCGACGCTCTCCCAGAAAACATTGAACCGCTCCGCAAAGCCCGCCATCGCATCCTGATCGGCAACCATCCCCCGAACCAGGATGAACAGCAGATAGACGACCAGCAGGACAATGAAGCCGCTGAACTGAAGGCCGGGACCGAGAAGGGCCTGCAACCCCGCCAGCCCCAGGATGAGCAGGCCGCACCGGAGCAGGAACGGCTGGGACGCTATCCGGCATAAAATGGATGCCCCTCCCACCCCGTCCGGTTCGGCGGCCGGCGGAGGCTCCTGACCGGCAGGGGGATGCAGCCATTCCTGAGCCTTCCGCGCCTGCAGGCGGGCGAACTTGGCGAAAAAAACGCCACAGGCATCGCAACTCTCCCCCTTTTCCTGCCTGTGGCCGCAGGCCGGACATACACACGACGCAGAACCGTCGGGCGACGGGGCGACGGGCGGCATGCCGTCGCGGGGCGCAGCAGGAGTTGCTGCCGGTTCCATCGGCACCACCGAAGTGAATGCCCCCAGCTTCTGAAAGGCTTCACACAGGCTGTCGGCCTTGTTCCTGTCGATGTTTTTCTTCAGAACGAAGGCGCCGCCGGAAAAAAGCCGGTCGACGGTTTGCCGGTCGAACCCGCAGAATTTCTGCAACTTCTCCTTGACCTCCTCCTCATCGAAATCGAAGCCGATTTCCCCCTTGAATACGATCTTGTACAATTCCTCTCTCATAACCTCCCTTCCCGGCAGCAGACCCGGGGCCAGGCACGCAAACCCTCAAGGAGGGGCGGACCGTGAAAATATCTGCAAACGAGTCCGTGTCCCCCATTCCTGAAAAACAGCGGCAATCGCTGCACCCGCTGGATCAGCCTGCCGGCAGGAAGTCGATCGGGTACAGGATGGTCGTCTTCGGCACGTCATCTTTCGGACCGAAATTGAACCTCTTGACGCGCTCGACTATCTGGGCAACCAGCTCAGCGGAGGCCAGATCGGTGGACTCCACCGTACACGCGGACACCTCACCGCCCGGCTCGATGGTGATCCGCATCAGGATCTTCCCGCGCAGGGTCGGATTCTTGCGCAATTCCGTGTTGTATATCCGATAGAGCGCCGCCTTGTACCGGTCGAATACGATCTGGATTTCTTCGTCGGTGCGGGCCGGGCCGACACCCGCGCTCAGCGGCCTCGACTCTTCCGCCAGACCCGCGACGGCACTCTCCACCCGCGCATAGCCCACCCCGCCAATCCGGTCGGCATTGCCGCCGCCGCCACCGCCGCCGCTCCCC
The DNA here is from genome assembly GCA_036554885.1 of Desulfuromonadales bacterium. Taxonomy (GTDB): domain Bacteria; phylum Desulfobacterota; class Desulfuromonadia; order Desulfuromonadales; family DASPGW01; genus DASPGW01. Next base: position 731 of record DATBML010000242.1, on the reverse strand, counting down.
CCTCTGCCGACGCCATTGCCGCCGCCGCTTCCGCCGCGGCCGATGTTCCGGCTGACCCCGGCGTTGCCGATGCCGCCGCTGGAGCCCTGCGCCTGCATCGCCACCAGCGAGCGTTGCGCCTGGGCCTGCCCTGCCGCCTGCGGGGCCTCCTTGCTCAGTCGGGCCTCGGCGCCGAGCCTCGCCACGGGAATTTCCTCCATGAGGTCGGCAAAATCGCTTTTGAACGCCAGGATACCGGCATTCTCGGCTTTTTTCCGGGCGGTCTGGGGTGCGGCAGGAGACCCCGGTTTCGGCTCACCCTTGGCGGCCGGGCGCTCCTGCGGTTTTTGCGGCTCAGGTTGGGTTTTCTTCTCAGCTTTGCCCTCATCGGGCTGAGGCTTCTTCTCTTCCCTCGGCCGTTCCGGCACCGGTTCCGGCCTGGGCGGCTCCTTCCTGACCAGCATGGCCAAGCGTTCGGGGATCTCGACGACGAGGGCCAGGCGGTCCGGCACCGGCACGTTCACCAGGGGGATGAGATAGCCAAGGACCATGCTGAAGAGCAACGCCGTGAGCATGGTGCGGCGGAAGCGCCTTTCGCACTCCCCGTCGCTGGACCAGGGCATGATCAGCGCCCGGAGAGGAACGGGGGAAATCTCCCGTTCGACGACGAATTCCTCCTTGCGCCGCTCCTCCCGGGCGTGGGCATCGCGTACCTCGTCAAACAGGTAGTCCAGCTCGTTGAGGCCGTCGTC
>DATBML010000239.1:0-6357 GCA_036554885.1 Desulfuromonadales bacterium | reverse complement strand
CTGTTGGCACCGAGGGCATAGGCGGTCCGGATGTCGGGGTCTTCGCGGGACGAGGTGACGACCACCACCGGGATCGACCGGGTCAGTTCGTTCTCCTTGACCACCCGCAGCACTTCGAGGCCGCTGACCTTGGGGAGCTTCAGGTCGAGGAGGATGACCTTGGGCGGATTGGTCATCTCCCGCTGGGCATAGGTGCCGCGGCAGAAAATGAAATCGAGGGCCTCGGCGCCATCCTCGACAAGATGAAGCGGGTTGGCCAGATTGCGCTTTTTAAGCGCCCGGATGGTCAGCTCGGCGTCCTGGGGGTTGTCTTCGACCAGCAGAATGTCAATTGCCTGCGGATAATCCATGCTCATGCCCCTCCTCGTTTCAGGGTGAAATAAAAAGCCGCCCCCCCTCCGGGAGCCCCTTCGGCCCAGACCCGGCCACCGTGCCGGTGGACGATGCGCTGGACGATGGCCAGGCCGACACCGGTCCCTTCGAACTCACGGGCGCTGTGCAGGCGCTGGAAGACGCCGAAGAGTTTGTCCACGTAGCGCATGTCGAAACCCACGCCATTGTCGCGGATCGAATAGACGACATCGTCCCCTTCGTCGCCGGCACAGATCTCGATGCGCGGCCGTTCTTTTTTTGCCGAAAACTTGACTGCATTGGCAATCAGATTGGCCCAGACCTGGCGCAGCAGCGCCGGATCGCCGGTCGCCGGCGGCAGGGGGCCGACGCGAAAGTCGATGTGCTCGCGCTCCTGCGCCACCGTCAGGTCCTGGAAGACGGAACTGGCCAAAGTCGCCATATCAATCGGCGCGGGGTGCATCTCCGCCCGGCTGAGACGAGAGAAGGCGAGCAGGTCGTCAATCAGCTCCCCCATCCGCCGGGTGTTGTCGCTGATGATACCGCAGACCCGCCGGCCTTCGGCATCGAGCTGCGGCGCATGATCTTCGAGCAGAATCCGGGTAAAGCCGTCGACGGCCCGCAGCGGCGCCCGCAAATCGTGCGAGACGGAATAGGAGAAGGCTTCCAGTTCCTGGTTGGCGGCCTCCAACTGAGCCGTGCGCTCGGCAACGCGCCGCTCGAGGGTTTCGTTTAACTGGAAGATTTCGGCTTCGACCCGGCGCCGCGCGGTCACGTCGTGGGCCAGCACCACCTCGGCCCGGCGGCCGTCGAAGAACAGCGTGTGCGAGCTGATCTCCACCTCGATCACGCTGCCGTCCTTCTTGCGGTGACACCAGACTCCGGCCTCGTCCATGCCGCCGCTGACCCGGGCGACGTTTGCCAGCAGCCGCGGCACATCTTCGGCCGGGCGGATATCCTTGATGGTCCTGGCGAGGAACTCCTCGCGGCTGTAGCCGTAATGCACCACTGCCGCGTCATTCACCGCCAGGAAGGCGAGTGTCTCAAGGTCATAAACCCACATGGGGTGCGGGTTGGCCTGGAACAACTGGCGGTAACGCGCCTCGCTCGCCCGCAGTTCCGCTTCCACCGCCTTCTGGTCTTCCACCACACTCAGCAAAGCCCGTCGCGATTGCCGGGCTTCTTCGAGCAGGCGGGCCGATTCGGCCTCGGCAGCCCGCGCCTGTTCTTCGGCGCGCCGCCGCGCCGTGATGTCGGTGTGTGTGCCCAGCATGCGCAGCGGGTTGCCCATGGCATCCCGCTCCACCACCCTGCCCATCGAAAGGATCCACTTCCAGTCGCCGGAGCGGGTTCGCTGGCGGAACTCCACCCGGTATTCGGACGTCCTGCCGGCGATGTAGTCGCGATACGCCGCCGCTACCGGTTCGCGGTCCTCAGGGTGCAGCCGCGCAATCCAGGCGGCATTGGTTTCGCGAAATTCAGCGGGGTCGTAGCCGAGCATCAGGGCGTACTCGGCGTTGACCGTGGCATTCCCGGTCTGCACGTTGAGATCGTAAAGCCCCTGCTGCGCCGCCGTGAGGGCCATTCGCAGGCGCTCTTCGCTTTCCCGCATCACGGCTGCGTCACGTTTGAGCGCCCAAAGGCCGAAACCCATGCCGAGGGCCAGGGCGATGCACAGCACCACCACAAGAATCAGCTCTCCCCGCAAGGAGTCCACCTCGCTACCAATCAGGCGCAGGGTCACCCCGTGACCCGGAGCCGACAGCGCCACCTCGCTTGACCATTCCGTCCGCAGCGGGGAGGCAGGCCGCAGTTCGGCCAGCAGACCGCCGCCCTTCTCCAGCAACTGGACATGGTGCCGGCGGGACACCGTCTGCGGAACGGTATGCTCGAGCAACTGCGCGCAGGAATAGACGCCGGCGAACAGACCGAGAAATTCCTCACCGTGATAGACGGGTACCCACAGCTCGAAGGAGGGCTTGCCCTGAATAGCCTCGAAGGGACGGGTGTAGACCGGCTGGAGATGCTCCCGGGCCAGCTGCGAAGCACGTTCCGGCTCGGGCAAGGTCAGGGTCAGGCCGATGATCTGTCGGTTAGCCGCCAAGGGGGCGACATTACGGATCACAAAATCCGCGTCCACCCAGGTGACGTTGAGCAATTCCGGATGATCGGCCACGTAGCGGCTGGCGCGCTGCTGAAAATCATCGGCGTCGAGGGTGCCCTTTGCCCGCTCGGCGGCCAGCAGGAGAAAATAGTCCCGGTTCCCGTCCAACCGTAACCGGATGCTTTCTCCCACCGAAACCGCATCATCGGCAAGTTCGGCCTGCCGCTGCCGATGCCGGTCGGATTGTACCAGCCACAGCAGCATCCCCAACACCAGAAGAAAGACACCGGACAACAAGGCCGGGCCGTACCAGGTACCCAGAACGGAGCGGCGCGGCGAAGGTCGAACGGCGGGAGGTGGCGCGACCGAACGGGTGGGCAGGGGATCGGGCGCGGCGGTCATGGCGGTTTCTCTCCGCCTGCCGGCACGGCATCGGCGCAGGAAGCTCTCACTGGGGCTGTAAGCTCTTTTTCACTCAGAGGCGGCGCCGCCTCGTCGGACATCCCGCCGAGGTAGCGGGGCGGCTCGCCGACCCGGACCGCCAGTTCATTCACCTCGGCCTTGAGCTGGAAAATACGCATTTCGCGACCGAGGGTGGCCTGGTGCCAGCGACGCAGTTCTTCCAGTTGCTCGACGTTCTGGATTTCGGCGCGCTTGTAATCGCTGATGTCTTCAACAGTCGACCAGATGAAGCGCTCTTCCCTCCGCTCGATGAGACGCCCCTGCAGCCTGACCGGCACCAGGTGCCCGTCCGAATGCCGGTATTCTTTCTCGCAGGGGCCATAACACCCGGTCCTTTCCAGACTGTCCAGCTGCAGTTGCTCCTGCGCCGCGTAGCATTCGGGGGTGATGTCCCAGTAGGTCAGGTCAAGCGTCTGCTCGATGCTGCGACCGACCATTCGGGCAAAGGCGGGATTCACATCCACCAGTCGGCCGTCCAGCCGGCAGAGGGCCAATCCGAGCGAAGACTGGTCGAAAAGGGTACGATTGTAGCGCTCGCTCTCGCGCAATGCCGTCTGTGCCTCGTGAAAAGCAACCAACGCCCGACGTACGAGAAAAAAGATCAGCGCCGCGCTGCCGATGACGAACAGCCATCCCTTGCCGGTCTGCCAGGCTGTGAGCCGAGCCGGGTCGCTGCTGAGCGCCACCAGGACGCGATCGCTGGCATAGATCCAGAGCAGCGCCAACGCCAGGTAGATGGCGGCGATGCGGCTCGCGGTGCGGGCAGGGGAAAAGGCTGCAGAGTTGAGGGATGCGGGCAAGTTGCTCTCCTGTGCTGACGATGGCAAGCAATCACACGGAAGTTTAACAAAATTGGTCTTATTTTGGAGTTAAACCTGGACTTTCCTTTTTGTCTTGCCGACCCACTGGCAGAGAGGCCAGTGCCGCGGCAAAGGTTCTCACCCTCGCCTCGTCGACCAGGTTGTTCCCCTTTCCGTCCCGTTTGAAATAACTGCCGACAATCAGCCCGTCCACCTTCGCGTAGACGCGGTGCAGATTCTCCGGGGTGGCGCCGCTGCCGATAAGAACCGGCAGGTCGGTGCCGCTCCTGACGATATCGATATCCTCGGGCCGGGTCTCGGCACCGGTGAGTTCCCCCGAGACGATGACGGCGTCGGCCAGGCCGCGCTCCGCGAGGTCGCGGGCCTCGGCAGCCAGTCCCCGGGAGGCGAGCGGCGCCGCATGCTTGACGCCGACGTCGGCAAGGATCAGCACGTTGGAGTGCAGCGCCGCGCGCAGGCGCAGGGTGGCATGGCTGTTCCCCTGGATGATCCCCTGCTCGGAGACGACGGCGCCCATGTGAACATTGACCCGGACGAAGCGGGCCCCGGTCGCCGTGGCGATCGCCACCGCCGCCTCGGCGTCGTTGCGCAGGGCATTGACTCCCACCGGCACTCCGGCGGCCCTGACCACTTCGCGGGTAAGGGACGCCAGGGCGGCAACAGTTTCCGCCGGAAGCCGGCCGGGGAAGAACGGCCTGTCGCGAAAATTCTCGACAATGAGGCCGTCGACCCCGTGCCGCTTGAAGATCTCGACCTCGGCGAGGGCCGTTTCGTAAACCTCACGCATGTTCCCGCCGTAGCCGGGGGCGCCCGGCAGGGGGAGCAAGTGAATGCAGGCAATCAGCGGCCTGGCGCTGGCAAAGAGTTCCCTGAATTTCATGCAAACCTCGCAGCCTTGACGGGTCGGGCGGCAAGGGAATAACCGGCTGGGGACATTCTGCGCTCCTGCCGGCAATCCCCGAAAAAAGCCGGCGACCGGCGATGCGGATTTTGCAGGACAGAGCTCAAATCAAGTCTCTATCGATTGACATCCGGCAAAGTTCACCTCTAATTACAGCAGGGAACATCTATTATCTGCAGCGATGGAGGTACCCGCAATGACCGAATCGAAAACTCCTTTGGCACTGATCGTCGGCGGCTCCAGCGGCATGGGCAAGACCACCGCCCGGCGCCTGATGCAACGCGGCATGGCTGCCTGGCTGGTCGCCCGAAACCAGGAGAAACTGGTTGCGGCGCAGGCGGAACTGCAGACCTGCGGCGAGGTCGGGATCGCCGCGGTCGATCTGCTCGAACCGGCCGAGGTCGAGGCCTTCATCGAGTTGATCGGGCAGACCTCCGGGCATATCAAGGCCCTCGTCAATGCCGCCGGAACGTTCAGCCCCAAAACCTTCCTGGAGCATACCGGCGCCGATTACGACAACTACCTGGCGCTGAACCGGAGCTTTTTCTTCATCACCCAGGCGGTTGCCGTAAACATGAAAAAGCACGGTGGCGGCGCCATCGTCAACATCGGCTCCATGTGGGCGAAACAGGCCATCAAGGCCACCCCCTCGTCGGCCTACTCCATGGCCAAGGCCGGTCTGCATGCGTTCACGCAGCACCTGGCCATGGAACTGGCCGGCGACCACATCCGGGTCAATGCCGTCTCACCGGCGGTAGTGGAGACCCCCATTTACGGCGGGTTCATTCAGCCGGACAAAATCCACGAAACTCTCCAGGGGTTCAACGAATTCCATCCCATCGGCCGAATCGGGCAGCCAGAAGACGTGGCGGCGGTGATCGATTTCCTTCTCTCGGACGCCGCCGGGTGGGTGACCGGCGCCATCTGGGATGTGGATGGCGGGGTCATGGCCGGGCGGAATCAGTAGGGGAAGGCCCAACGAAAAAACCGCCCGCCGGCCAAGGGCCGGTCAAGGGCGGTTTCTGGTTGATCTGAAAAAGGTTCCGGTCATTTCCCCCTCTGTCCGAAAGCGGTTTACCCTTTTTACCTTTTAACCCGCCCCCCCGTCAATAATGTTCTTTAATGCTGACCCGCTTCGCCGCAGGGCCCTGCCCCGCTCCGTTTCCCGGTCGCACCTTTCACCCCACCGCCCCGAAGGTCGCCCCCCAATGTCTGCATGCAGCAGCACAAGTCAAGACGACAGAAGCCTGCGAACCACTGAAGGAATTTAGAACTTGTCCGCAAATTAACCTTGGAGGCTCACATCCCGTCTTCACGCCATCTTTGCCCGTGCCTCAATCGCAAAATCCTCGACGTAGCTCTTGCAACACCTGCGGTTTTGCTCAATCGGCCCAGTCAAAACTGACGCGAATCCGGGCGCGATCCTTCCCGACGTTATTCACGGACAAGTTCTTGGTCCGGACCGGAGACTGGCGAGGAAGACCTGACGGAGGGGTGAAGGGACGGAACTCGCCATGGGCTGGATGGCCGTGCCGCCGTTCATTCAGCGGCCGCAGCCGGCGCCTGCCGCCGGGCGAGGATGCGGAAGATCGAGGGATAAACGACGCTGGCGAGCAGGGCTGTCAGGACCAGGGCGCCGCTCGCCTCGGGACCGATCAGCCCCATCCGCTCGCCCAAGGTGCCAGCGACGACGATCATCGACAGCGGGGCTGAAAGGA
>DATBML010000397.1:0-3994 GCA_036554885.1 Desulfuromonadales bacterium | reverse complement strand
GGCCGGGGCTTCCAGTTCCCGGCCGAGTGGGGCTGCGACCTGCAGAGCGAGCACGAGCGTTTTCTCACCGAGGAACTGGTCGGCGGGCCGGTCTTCGTCACCGACTACCCGGCCGGCATCAAGGCCTTCTACATGCGTCTGAACGACGACGAACGGACGGTGGCCGCGATGGACCTGCTGGTGCCGCGGGTCGGCGAGATCATCGGCGGCAGCCAGCGCGAGGAGCGCTACGACCTGCTGCTGAACCGGATGGCCGAGGCGGGGATCGCCCCGGAGAGCCTCTGGTGGTACCTCGACACCCGCCGCTGGGGGAGCTGCCCGCACGCCGGCTTCGGCCTCGGGTTCGAGCGCCTGCTGATGTACGTCACCGGCATGGAAAATATCCGCGACGTCATTCCCTTTCCGCGTACGCCGGGGAGTGCGAAGTTTTAGGTCCATTAGTCCCTACTAAGAACGAAAAAGGCGGAGCCGCTCGGCCCCGCCTTTCTTTTATCCTTCCACCGCCGGTTGCGGCGGCTTCTTCCACAGCATCAACACCTTGACCAGCCCCGCCAGCCCCATCGCCAGAAAGAAAAATCCCCGCCAGCGCCCCGGCTCTTTCCCTTCGCTGAGGAAAAGGACGTCCGGAGGGACCTGCATCCCCACCTCTCTGGCCAGCTTCATCAGCTTGTCGCGGTTGCCGCTGGCAATCAGCCCGCTGACGACCATGCCGGTTACCTCTCGCTGTCCCTGGAATTCGGCGGCATGTTCTTTCAGATAGTTCTCCTTCGCCTCAGCCGATTCGAGCTGGAAGTGGTAGGTTGAAAGAAGCTCCAGAATCCTGGGATTGCGCGTTTCGACCAGCACATGGAAGGACTCCTCTTGGGGAGAACTCTTCAGCGGGATCAGAAAGGCGTCGAGTTCGACGCTCCCCGAGGTGGAAATGGCTTCGAGCAGGTTCTGGTGGCCCCCGCTGACGTGCAGCCATTCGCGCGGCACGTTCCCCTTTTCCAGTTCACCGATGGAAGCGGCGGCAGGTGTCGGGTTGCGCAAAGAGAGGGCGATGTCGGTCCATCCCAGGTAGAGCAGGACCAGGCAGATGGCCAGCAGGGTAAAACGGAAGCGTTTCATGGCAGACCTTTGGCTGAAAAAAACGGGGCCGTCGAAATCGGCGGCCCCGTACTGTTACCAGATCAGGATATGCTTGGCAAGCAATTAGGCTCCTGCCGCCTCGGTGGCTTCGTCGGCGACCGCATCCTTCTGGGTCAGCAGGGAGACGACTACCAGCGCGATGAAGCTGAGGGGGATAGAGATCGCCGCCGGGCTGTTGAAGGAGATCGGCGCATCCGACGGGAGCAGCCCGTAGCGGATGTACATGTCGGGGGAGAGCAGAATCAGGCCCATGGCCGAGACCAGGCCGACCCCGATGGAGGACGCCACGCCTTTGGCCGTCGTCTTCTTCCAGAAGAGCAGCATCAGGATCGCCGGGAGGTTGGCGGAGGCCGCCAGGGCGAATGCCCAGCCGACAAGGAAGGAGACGTTCATTCCCTCGAAGACGATGCCCAGGTAGATGGCGATGGCTCCGACCACGACGGCGGAGATCTTGCCGGCCATGACCATCCCCTTGTCGGAGAGGTTCATGCCGAGGAACTTGTCCATCAGGTCGTGGGCGACCGCGCCGCTGGCCGCGACAATCAGGCCGGAGACGGTGCCGAGGACGGTGGCGAAGGCGATGGAGGAGATGATCGCGAAGAGCACCACGCCGAAGGAGAGGGCGAGCAGCGGGGCCGACATGTTGTTGTCCATGATGTTGATGACGCCGTTGGTCATCGCGCCGAGTCCCATGAAGATGGTGAGGATGTAGAAGAAGCCGATGGCGGCGATGGCGACGATGGTCGACTTGCGGGCGGCCGCCTGGCTGGGAACCGTGTAGTAGCGGATCAGGATGTGGGGCAGCGCCGCGGTGCCGCAGAAAAGGGCCAGCATCAGGGAGATGAAGTTGAACTTCTCGGAGGCGGTAGCGTTGTCGACCTTGAACTTCAGGCCGGGACGCAGCACCAGACTGCCGGGGGTCGGCTTCTGATAGTAGATGGTGTAGGTGCTCTCGCCATCCTTGATGATCTTGCTGCCCCACAGGACGATGGTGCTGCTCTGGATGGTCTTGAGGAATTCGAGGGGACCGACAGAACCGGTCTGGGCCACGGTTTCGCCGTTCACCCGGACTTCCTTCAGATGGCCGACGGCGAAGAACTTGCCGTCTTCGGCGGTGCCACCGTTGTAGACCGTGGTGCCGCTGGCCAGTTCGGCCTTGTACAGGGTCTCTTCGAGGGTGATGGCGCCCTGCTCGGTTTTGCTCATCTTCCAGATGGTGTCGACGCCTTCGCTGGTCAGCTTGACGAAGCCGGCCTTGCCGAAAGCCGAATTCTGCCAGTCGGAAGCGGCGACATACCCGGGGTTGGAGAGTTGCAGGCTGCCGTCGGCGGCCACGCTGGCCTGCAGGGTCTGGAAGTTGTGATATTGCTTGTCACCGCCCTGGTCAGGAGTGCTGGAGAGGCCGCGGGTGAGGACGCCGACAACCAGAATGGTGGAGAAGATCAGCAGCAGGCCGCCCTTCATGAACTGGACGTAGGTGGTGGAGGCCATGCCGGCGGTGGCGACGATGATGGTCACGACCACCCCGACGATGATGACGCCGGCGGCATGGGGAAGGCCGAGCAGCGGGGTAACCAGGGTGCCGGCACCGACCATCTGCGGAATCAGGTAGAAGACCGAGACGACCAGGGTGCTGATGGCGGCCATCAGCTGGATCCCCTTGGAGTTGAACTTGGAGTCGAGGGCGTCGGTAAAGGTGTACTTGCCGAGGCGCTTCATCGGTTCGGCGACCAGGAAGAGGGCGACCATCCAGCCGGCCAGGTAGCCGACGGCGTACATCCAGCCGTCATAGCCGGCGGTGGCGATCATGCCGCAGATCCCCAGGAAGGAGGCGGCCGAGAGGTAGTCGCCGGCGAAGGCGATGCCGTTGGTGAACCAGTGGATGTTGCCGCCGGCGGCATAGTAGCCCGCGGAAGAGGTGGTGCGCCGCCCGAGGTAGAAGGAGAGGCCCACGACGAAGAGGACGAAAAAGGCAAAGAGGGCAATGGCCAGAGGTGATTGCGCGTAGATCATGGTCGTCCCCCTTATTTATTCAAACGAATCTCTGCCTTGGTGCAGAGACTGTTGTAGACGAGTGCCAGAATGAAGGCGAAGATGATCAGGCCGAGGCCGTACACCATCGCCAGGTTGAGGCCGCCGAAGGTCATTTCCATGAGGGTCGGCTTGACGGCGTTAATCGCTATGAAGCCTGCATAGATCAGGGTGTAGAGGGTGAACATCCAGATGCCGATGCGGGTCTTGTAGCCCGAGGCATTGTCCTTGCCAAGTTTTACTGCGGGTCCGTGTGCCATGTTGTTACTCCTTTTGAAAATACTGACTCTCTCCGATAGTCGGATAGCAATAAGAATATCCGGCAGCCGCCCGGCGGCTTCTGCCTTGTAGGTTGAGCAGTCCTTTGCGGAATCCTGCCCTGATTCACCTCCTTCCGCGGACTGCACCGTTCCTGAGGGAGGGAAGGATGCAGTTTGAAATTTTCAACCTATTTTTTGCCGCCGCCCGATTCATCCTGGAAGGCGTGGTAATTTATTCTTCATATTGGGTGTCTTTTTTTCGCAACATAATACGGCGTTCTAAATACTTGTCAATAGTAAACTTTTTTGAAATTACATGATTCTAAGGATGAAATGTCCCTAGGATGCTGAAATTACGGAGGATTAAGGGCGGGTAAAAAATATCGTATGATGTTCGGAAAAGGACCTGTTTGACAATTTCAACCATGCATGGGTGTGGCAATATTTGTATTTATTAAAGGTCGTGAAATGGAGTTTTGTGCTTGGCCGACCTCTTCCCCTGTGCTACTTTCCCGGCATGCAGCTTAAAGGAATTCTGGAGCAGGTGACGCAGGAGAGCGGCCCGGCGTTTC
>DATBML010000231.1:0-6121 GCA_036554885.1 Desulfuromonadales bacterium | reverse complement strand
TCTCCCGGTCGCGCAAGGCGAAGAGGGTGACGGCTTCGGCCGTTTCGAGGGGTCGCTCGTTGAGCAGTATCTTCATGGTCGAAATAAGAAGGGGCCGCGAAAAGCGGCCCCTCCGGAGATATTTTCCCGGTGGTACGCGCCGCTTCCCTACGCCGGCATGACCCGGATCAGGTTCAAAGGGTCGCCCCGCTCGCGCGGGACTCTCAGTGTAAAACTCCCCTAGGGCGTTTTCAGTTGTGAGCTGTAAAACTAGCAGGACCGGCGCTGGAAAGTCAACGGTTTTGTCGGCGCCGGGAGGGGAACGCTTCTGCCTCGCCGGCATCTGCGGTCGGTCGAATTCACGATCTCGCAGGCTAAGGATCAGACGTAGCCTTCGGGGCGCACAGGCGGTCTCTCCGGTTGCCCCGGAACATATCCTCGGGCCCGGCATGATCGCCTCTGCCGCTCAGTCCTTCTTTTCCTCCGGAACGAAGCACTGACTCATGTCGAGCTGGCGGGTGACGGTCACGGCCACGCCCTGGCTCGACAACTCCATCACGTACCGGCCGGCGGCCGAGGCATTGTCGAAGCATTTGCCGTTAACGCAGATGATGGTTCTCCCGCAGTTTTTCAACCACATAACAGTAACCTCCGTTGACATGTTCATCGCATCCTCCCACCGGCGGTGTCCGCCACGAGTCTGCCGGGAGTCCGACAGCCGGAGGGAACCTCAAACGAACATGATTTTTCGTTTCAATAATAACCTCCTGAAATTCTGATGGCAAGAGGAGATTGAGGCAGCAGAGGCCGATAGCCCCTTCAAGACCGCTCTTGCCGGTTGAAGGGGAAGCAAAGAGCGTTGACAGTCCGGCGCCTGAAGGTGTATTCCTGTGGGGCCGCCTGATGTTCCGGATCCGCTGGCCCGGGCACGGACCGGCGATTCGTGCAAGCCCATTCGAATTTCTGCGACGGGTACCCGTGATCCTATCCGAACAGCGGCCGATGCTCCGCTTTCTTCTCGTCCTCACCGTCGCCTCGACCGTCGGCCTGCAGGGGTGGTCCATTCTTTTCAACAACTTTGCCGTGGAGGTCGTGACCCTCGACGGCGGCGCGGTGGGGCTTATCCAGTCGATCCGGGAGATCCCCGGCTTTCTTTCCCTGCTGGTGGTCTTCGTTCTTCTTCTGCTCCGCGAGCACCGCCTGGCGGCCTTCTCTATCCTCTGCCTCGGCCTCGGGGTGGCTCTCGCCGGCTTTTTTCCGAGCCTCGGCGGGCTCATCGTCACGACGCTGGTCATGAGCTTCGGCTTTCATTACTTCGAAACCACCAACAACTCGCTGACCCTGCAATATTTCACCAGAGCGGCCGCCCCTTTGGTCTACGGCCGATTGCGCAGTCTTGCCGCTCTCGCCAGCATCGCGACCGGCGGGCTGATCTGGTTCCTCGGCGGGTTTCTCGACTTCCGCGGGATGTACCTGGTCATCGGCGGCCTTGTTGTGCTGCTCGGCCTCTGGAGCCTCTGCCAGAACCCGAGCTGCCCGAGCGTCCCGCTCCAGCGCCAGCGGATGGTCCTGCGCCGCCGCTACCTCCTTTTCTACTTTCTCACTTTCATGTCCGGCGCCCGGCGGCAGATCTTCATCGCCTTCTCTCTCTTCCTGCTGGTGAAAATCTTCCATTTCTCGGTGCGGGAAATGACGATCCTCTTCATCGTCAACAACGCCATCAACTTCTTCCTCAATCCCCTCATCGGCCGGGCCATCCTTCGTTTCGGCGAGCGCCGCATCCTCTCCATCGAGTATGCCGGCATCATCTGCGTCTTTCTCACCTACGCCTTCACCAGTTCACGATACCTGGCGGCGGCCATGTACATCATCGACTTCATCCTTTTCAACTTTGCCGTTGCCATCAACACCTATTTCCAGAAAGTGGCCGACCCGCGCGACATCGCGCCGAGCATGGCGGTCGGCTTCACCATCAATCACATCGCCGCCGTCGCTTTGCCGGTGCTCGGCGGCGCCCTCTGGATGCTCGATTACCGCATTCCCTTCATCGCCGGGGCAGTGCTGGCGGCCGTGAATCTGGTCGCCGTGCAGCGCATCCGGGTCCCGGACGATGAGGCCCCGGTTCCTTTTCCCCAGGGAGGATAGGCGTGCTGCACCTCGCATTAGCTCTAATCGCCGCTGTCTCGGCGCCGACGACCATTGCCGAACCCGTCACACCCGCACCCTATGTCGCCACCTACGCCGTCAACTATCGCGGTCTTGACGCCGGGCTGCTCCACTTCGAATTGCGGGCCGATAAACCGGACAGGTTTGTCTATGAGAGCCATGCGGAACCCGGTCTGCTCGCGAGTATCATCGTGAGCGGCAATGCCGTCGAGCGCAGCGTGATGCGCATCGACGCAAGTGGGGTCCGCCCGCTGTCGTGGTTCATGGATGACGGCAAGCCCGGACAGGAGGACGACGGCGCGCTTGCCTTTGCCTGGGACGGAGAACGGGTCAGCGGGACCATGGAGGGCGAACGCGTCGAGCTGCCCACCGTTCCGGGGCTGCAGGACCGCCTTTCGTTCCAGATCGCCGTCATGACGGCCCTGCTGCGGGCTCACGAGCCCGGCACGATTCCCATGATCGACGATGGCAGGATCAAGCAATACAGCTACACCCGCGCGGGGACCGAGCGGCTCAGGACGCAAGCGGGGGAGTTCGAAACTGTTCTGTACGAAAGCACGCGCCCGGGCTCGAACCGCGTCACTCGCGTCTGGCATGCACCGGCGCTCGGCTACATCCCCGTCCGCGCCGAATATCTGCGCAAGGGCATGGTCGAGACAGTGATGGAGGTGATCAGGGTTGAGAGGGGTGAGGTGCGACTGCAGCCTCTGCTTCTGCAAAAGAGCTCATAGAATCCCGACGGAATTCTGTTCTCACTCTGCTGTCGGCCCACACTTCGCGGGGGTGAGCGGCGCCGCCGGTGCGGCACAGGGCTGCGACGCCAGCACCGTCAGGCGCAGTACCGAGAGCAGGGCGGCGCCAAGCAGGCCGAGGACCAGGGCGACGACGCCCGGCCAGCCCCAGGCGCTCCAGACGAAGCCGCCGCCGGTGCCGGAGATGCTCGACCCCAGGTAGTAGAAAAGCAGGTAGAGGGAGGAGGCCTGGGCGCGGGCGGTGGCGGCGCTGGCGCCGACCCAGGCCGAGGCGACGGCGTGGGCGCCGAAGAAGCCGACGGTGAAGACGACGATGCCGGCGATAACCGTGCCCAGGGGGGTCAGCAGGGTAAGCAGGATTCCCGCGGCCATTACCGCCAGGGCGATGAAGAGAATGCGGGTGCGGCCGACCTTCTCGACCAGCCCACCCATGGCGCTCGAACCGAAGGCGCCGAAGGCGTAGGCGAGGAAGATCGAGGCGACCTGTGACTGGCTGAGCAGGTAGGGGGGGGCGAGCAGGCGGAAGGTGACGTAGTTGTAGAGGGTGACGAAGGCGCCCATGCAGGTGAAGGCGAGGGCGAACAGGCAGAGCAGCCTCGGCTCGCGCAGGTGGCCGATGAGCGAGGCGGTGAGCGGCCCCAGGCGGAAGGGACGGCGGTGGAAGCGGCGCGAGGGGGGCAGCAGCGGCCAGAAGATCAGGCTCAGTGCCAGGCTCAGGGCGCCGATGACGGCGATCGCTCCGCGCCAGGGGAGATGGTCGGCCAGGACCGCCGTGAGGATGCGGCCGGTCATGCCGCCGCAGGCATTGCCGGCAATGTAGAGTCCCATGGCGGCGCCGACGGCGCGCGGCGACATCTCGTCGCTCAGGTAGGCCATGGCCACGGCCGGCACTCCGGCCAGCACCATCCCCTGCGCCAGCCGCAGCGCCAGCAGGGTCGGCACCGACGGGGCGACGGCGGTGGCCAGAGCGAGCAGCGAGGTCAGCGCCAGCGCCGTCCCCATCAGCACCCGCCGGCCGAGGGCGTCCGAAAGGCTGCCGGATACCGGCAGGGTGACCGCCAGGGCGAAGGTCGCCACCGACAGGGCCAGGCTGCCTGCGGCCGGGGAGACGCCGAACTCGGCGCTGATGACCGGCAGCAGCGGCTGGAAGTCGTAAAGGGTCGAGAAGGTGACGAAGCCGGCGATGAAGAGCGCCAGGTTGGCCCGCCGGTAGGCCGTCGTCCCTCGTTCGATGCAGTTCGCCTGCCCACCCATCGCAAAATCTCCCGCGTTCCGCTGCGATCCTGAATTTACCTTAGCGGCCCATTGACCATAAGTAAAATATATTGTATTGATGAATATGATATATATTTATTATGAATGGAGTTGTTGATGGACCTGCGTCAGCTCAGAGCCTTCGTCGAGATCGTCCGCCAGCAGAGCTTCACCCGCGCCGCCGAGCGGCTGCGCATCGCCCAGCCGGCCGTCAGCATGGCGATCCGCAAGCTGGAGGAGGAACTGGAGCTGACGCTCCTCAATCGCCAGGACAAGCGGGTGTCGCTCACCGCCGAGGGGGAGGTCTTCCTGCGCCACGCCGAGCGCATCCTCGACCATTGCCGCGCCGCCGAGACGGAGATGGCCGAGTTGCGCGGACTCGAGCGCGGCGAGGTGCGCATCGGCATCCCGCCGATGATGAGTTCGTACTACTTTCCACGGGTAATCGCCGCCTTCCGCGAGCGCTATCCACACCTCCAGCTCTCGGTCAACGGCGAGGGGGCGGCGCGCATCCAGAGGATGATCGCCCGCGGCGAGCTCGACATCGGCGTGATCGCCGGCGCCCGCATGCCTGAGGGACTCGCCGGCCGGCGCTTCCTGCGCGAGGAGATCGTCGCCTGCGTCCCCGCCGGCCACGCGCTAGCCGTCCGCGGCGCCGTTACCCTGGAGGAATTCCTGCGCCAGCCGCTGGTGTTGTTCAAGGAGGGGTACCACATGCGGGAGCTGATCGACGAGCTATTGGCCGAGCGCGGCATCGAGCCGCAGGTCGTCTTCGAGACCAACCTCTTCTCGCTGGTCCGCTCGCTGGTGAAGGAGGGTCTCGGCGTCTCCACCTTCCTGCGCATGGTCGTCGCCGGCGACCCCGAACTGGCGGCCGTCTCCTTCGATCCGCCGCTGCACCTCGACCTGCTCATCGCCTGGAAAGCCGACGGCTACCTCTCCCGCGCCGATCGAGCCTTCGTCGACTTTCTGCTGGAGCGGGCGGGGGAGGGGTGACGTGCGGGTTGAATTGGATGGCGCGGCCTGGTTGATGGGGATTCCGGAAGTGAATGTCATTGACACCTGGAATTGGAAAAGGTTAGCTTGCGGTAGTGAATTTGGTTCCTCAGGAGTTTGATTGTTATGGGAAACAAGAAAAAAGTATTGATTGTCGATGACGAAATTTTTTCCAGGGAGATACTGAAAGACTCCCTGAAAATTCGTTACGAGGTCATTGAGAGCAGTAACGGAGAGGATGCCGTCGCGCAGTTGACCGTTCAAAAACCCGACCTTATCATCATGGATGTCCACATGCCGGGGAGAAATGGGATTGACATCTGCAAGGGACTGAAGGAAAGGGTTGAGACAAGAAGCATCCCCGTAATCCTGCTCACTTCCTGTACGAAAAAGGAAGACATCATCCTTGGTTTGCAAGCTGGAGCCGACGATTACATTACTAAACCCATGTATCCACCCGAGATTCTGGCAAGGGTTGACGCTCATCTTCGGGCAAAAGGCTACTATGCCGAGCTAGAACACAGGGATCTTCTCCTGCTGCTTGAACTGTCCGAGGCCATGGCCGCTTTACGAAATCCGATGAAAATACTTCGACTTATCGTTGAAAAGATGTCGGATGTGGCCGAAATATCGAGATGTTCCATAGTCAGCGTTTCCGGTAGGGGAGAACTGATCGTAAAGGCAAGCAGCGATCTCAAGGAAGACGCCGAAATAAGTCTGGATCAAAGAAAGTATCCTGAAATAACCAAGGCGATTGAAACAAAAAAACCTGTCGTCGTGAACGACGTCAAAAATGACCCTCTAATGAAGCCCGTTCTGGAACATTTAAAAGATCTTGAATTCAATTCAATCATAGTCGTTCCTATCGTAAAAAAGGAGAGCGTCATCGGAACTTTTTTTCTGAGGACCGCATCTTCGGTGAAGGATGGGATAACCGAAAGAATCTACAAACTATCTCAATTGGTGGCCAACAT
>DATBML010000330.1:0-1691 GCA_036554885.1 Desulfuromonadales bacterium | reverse complement strand
GGGGCAAGGCACGCCTTGCCCAGGGCGACGCATGCTTCGCCCCTACCACAACACAATGGCGATGATGACAAACAAACTGTTGACGACCATCCAGAAGAAACTCAGCGCCAATATCTCCATCGACCGCCGGGAAGCTCTCTGGCTCCTGACCGACGCCGACCTGCTGGCCGTTGGCAAGCTCGCCGATGGCATCCGGCGCCGGAAGCATCCGCACCGCCGGGTGACTTTCGTCGTCGACCGCAATGTCAACTACACCAACGTCTGCCAGTCCCAGTGCAAGTTCTGCGCTTTCTACCGCCCGGCGGAGGCGGCGGACGCCTATGTCCTGCCTTACGAGACGATCCTGCGCAAAGTGGCAGAGCTCGTCGAGCATGGCGGCACCCAGCTGCTGATGCAGGGGGGGCTGCACCCCGACCTGCAGATCGAGTGGTTCGAGGAGATCTTCCGGCGCATCGAGTCGAGCTTCCCGGCGGTGCAGATCCATTCGCTGTCGCCGGCCGAGGTGACCCACATCGCCAGGCTCTCCGGGCTCACCATGCCCGAGTGCCTGCGGCGGCTGCAAGCGGCGGGACTCGCCTCGGTCCCCGGCGGCGGCGCCGAGCTTCTGGTCGACGAGGTCAGGAAGGAGATCTCTCCCAACAAGATCGGCTGGCGTGACTGGGCGGCGGTGATGGAGGAAGCACACGCCCTGGGGATGCGCACGACGGCCACAATGATGTTCGGCAGCCGGGAGAAGCCGGCAGACATCGTCGAGCACCTCTTCCGGGTGCGCGAGATTCAGGTGCGCACCGGCGGCTTCACCGCCTTCATCCCCTGGACCTTCCAGCCCGCCAACACCGAACTCGGCGGCGAGACGGCGAGCGGCGTGGAGTACCTCAAGGTCCTCGCCCTATCGCGCATCGTCCTCGACAACGTCGAGAACATCCAGGCGAGCTGGGTCACCCAGGGGGCGATGATGGCGCAGGTCGCCCTCTTCTTCGGCGCCAACGACCTCGGCGGCACGATGCTCGAGGAGAACGTGGTGGCCGCTGCCGGCTGTTCTTTCCGCCTCTCCCTCGAGGAGATCATCGAGCTAGCCCGTGGCGCCGGCTTCATCCCGGCCAAGCGGAATACGCTGTACGAGATTCTGGAAACCTATTGAGGTGTTTATGCTTCCGCTCAGACCCAACATCCGCACCATGGCAGGTTATGTCCCCGGTTTTCAGCCGAAGGACGAAAAGGCCTGGATCAAGCTCAATACCAACGAGAACCCCTACCCGCCGTCGCCGCGGGTGCGCGAGGCGATCCTCGCCGAGGTCGGCGGCGCCGGCGAGAGCCTGCGCAAGTACCCCGACGCGGCGAGCGCCGCAGCGCGCGACGAGGCGGCGTGCCTCTACGGCTTCGACCCCTCCTGGGTGATCATGGCCAACGGCTCGGACGAACTGCTCAACAACCTGATCCGCGCCTTCGCCGGCGAAGGGGAGGAGATCGCCTACGTTCACCCGTCCTATTCCTACTACTCGACGCTGGCCGAAATCCAGGGGGCGCGGGTGCAGACCTTCGGGCTGATTCCCGGCCGCTGGGAACTCGACGGTTTCCCCGCGCGCTATGCCGGCAAGCTCTTTTTCCTCACTACGCCCAACGCGCCGCTCGGTTTCGCCTGTCCGCTTGCCTTTATCGAAGAGCTGGCCGGGCGGGTCGACGGGGTGCTG
>DATBML010000301.1:0-14152 GCA_036554885.1 Desulfuromonadales bacterium | reverse complement strand
CAAACACCCTGGTAAACCTGGATGCGCTGCTTGTCGCCCTCGACAATCTTGACGTGCACCCGCAAGGTGTCCCCCGCCTTGAAGATCGGGATGTTCTTTTTAATGTGTTCCATGCCCAGACGATCGATGATGTTCATTTTTTCCTCCTCTATGTCGATCCGTTTCTGT
Organism: Desulfuromonadales bacterium; assembly: GCA_036554885.1. Classification (GTDB taxonomy): domain Bacteria; phylum Desulfobacterota; class Desulfuromonadia; order Desulfuromonadales; family DASPGW01; genus DASPGW01. The sequence goes on along the minus strand of DATBML010000301.1, from coordinate 13,984 downwards.
TTTCCGAGTTAATGTCGGATAGGTCAGCACTTGTCAGAAGCTATCGAAAACTGATCCCCACTCCGCGACCATTGTCAGCCGTTCACCTGCATGCTTCACCGACCAGACGGTCCAGAATGATGGCTGCCGCAGCCCGCACCGGCAGATGATTGTAGTCGCCAGCGCCCCGTATGGGGACCAGCACCGGCCAGTGCCGCTCGAACAGCTCAGGCGCCAGTCCCCAGCCGGTGCCGAATACAAGCAGCAACGGTTGCTCCTGCGCCAGAGCACGGCAAGCAGCAAAGGAGATTCCATCGGATCGGGACGCCCCCGTCAGCACCGGCAGCGCCGCAGCGCCAACCAGTTCCCGCCAGTCTGCCAGGGCCTCCTCCAGATTGGCTGCCGTCACCACCAGCGACAGTGCATTGCCGCGGTCCGGATTGTAGCCGGCGCCGAAACCTTCACGCCAGTGGTCGATGATGCGGGCAATCAGTAACTGCTGCTCCTCAACCGGGGTGACGACATAATAGCGGCTGACGCCGTATGTACGGGCCGTCCGGGCGATATCGTGCAGATCGAGATTGGTGACCGCCGTTGTTACCCGATCGCCGCGCCGATCGATAACCGGATGATGGACCAAGGCCACCGCCAGCGGTTGCCGGTTCATTCCCCTTCGCCCTGCAGTTCACGCCTCAGCTCGTCGAGAATCCGCCGGTCCGCATCCGTCAGTCGGGCCGCGGCCAGCAGGTCGGGCCGTCGCTGCAGCGTCCGTTTAATCTGCTCCCGTCGGCGCCATCTGGCGATGGCCGCGTGGTTGCCCGACAGCAGAACCTCCGGCACCCGCATCCCCATGAACTCGATGGGGCGCGTATAATGCGGGTACTCGAGAAGGCCATCCGAGAAGGAATCGCCGAGGGCACTACCGCTGCTCCCGAGCACCTCCGGCAGCAATCGGGCAATAGCGTCAATCATCACCATGGCGGGCAACTCGCCGCCGGTGAGGACGAAGTCGCCCAGCGAATACTCGGCATCAACCAGGGAACGTATGCGTTCGTCGAACCCTTCGTAGCGGCCGCACACGAAAATCAGCCCCGGTTCCTGCGCCAGAGACCAAGCCTCGTGCTGATCAAACCGCCTCCCCTGCGGGGTCATCAGCAGGACCCGCGAGCCGGGCGAATCCGATCGCAGAGACGCCAGCGCCCGAGCTACCGGCTCCGGCTTCATGACCATACCGTCGCCGCCACCACAGGGGGTATCGTCAGTCACCTTGTGCCGGCCTTCAGCCCAATCCCGCAGATTGTATGCAGCAAAACGGATCAGCCCCCGCTCCACCGCCCGACCGAGAATGCTCTCCTGCAAGGGCGATTCGAACATGGCGGGGAAAAGGGTCAGAACGTCAAACTTCATCTTTTCCCGGGACTAGGCCTTCGGGAAGATCGACCAGCATGCGCCGTCCAACGCGGTCAATTTCCACAATGAACTCTTCCACCGCCGGAATCAGAACCTCACCGTAGCGACCGCGGACAACGTAGATGTCATGCGCGGAAGTAGTGAACATCTCTTCAAGGACGCCGAGATCGCCGCAACGTCGATCGGTGACACTCAGCCCCTCCAACTCAAACCAGTAAAACTCATCATCCGCCAAGACAGGCAGTTCACCGCGAGGCATAAGCACCTCACACCCTACCAGCGTCTGAACCGCATCGATATTCTCGAGCCCCTGCAATCTCAGCAGCACACTACCCTTATGAGTCTTTACCGCAGCTACCCGGCAGACAGTGAGTTCACCTTGCCGGCCGCGGAGGTAAATTTCACGGGCATCAAGCAACGCCGATGGATCATCCGTAAATGGACGCACCTTGAGGTCACCACGCAGTCCGTGGGTCCCGGTCACCATTCCCAGGCGCAACAACTCGTCAGGAGCAGCGACCATCACTCCATGATCTGAAGGGTAGCGCGCTTGTTGACCCGCGTAGCCTTAGCATTGAGCAGTGTGCGCATGGCCTTGGCGGTTCGCCCTTGCTTACCGATGATCCTCCCCATGTCATCCTGGGCCGCAGCCAGCTTGACAAGGATGCTGCCATCTTCACCCTGCTCCTCGGAGATGGTCACCGCTTCGGGATGTTCCACCAGGGATTTGGCGATGAATTCGATGAGTTCTTTCATGGAGTCCGTCCTTCGGAGAAAGGGATGACCCACCTCGGTCGCCGGAGACGCCTAAGCCTCTTTCGGCTGCTTGAATTTGGTCCAGATCCCCTGCTGGCGCAGCAATTGCCGCACAGTATCCGTGGGCTGGGCACCCTTCTGCAACCACTCGAGAGTACGCTCCTCATGCAAAGCAACCATGGGGGGGTTCTGCTTGGGATCGTACTGACCCAGGTTTTCGACGAAACGACCGTCGCGCGGAGAGCGCTCATCGGCGACCACCACCTGGTAGAAAGGTTTTTTCTTGGCGCCGCCGCGGGCCAGTCTGATTTTAACGGACATGTGCTGTTCCTCCTGGTGTTTCGTGAACTCTGTTCAGGTATAAGGTTTCAGGCACCAGATATCAGGTTACAGAATTTTCCTGCTGCCTGAAGCATGATGCCAGGCTTCTGCCTTTCAAAACGGCAGTCCGCCGCCGCGTCCCATCAGCCCCTTGAGCCCCTTGGGCCCCAGTTGCTGCATTTTTTTCATCATTTTCTGTGCTTCGGTAAAACGCTTGATCAACACGTTCACATCCTGCACCGAGGTGCCGCTGCCACGAGCGATGCGCAGCCGGCGCGAGCCGTTAAGGATGCGATGATCACGCCGCTCGGCCGGAGTCATGGAGTTGATAATCGCTTCGACCTTCTTCAGTTCCTTGTCAGGCAACTGCATCCCCTGTGCCTGGCCAAGAGCCTTGCCGGCGCCGGGAATCAGCTTGAGGATCGACTCCATCGAGCCCATTTTCTTGATCGTCTTGAGCTGATCGCGAAATGTTTCGAGATTGAACCCTTCCTGACGCAGCTGCTTCTGCATGGCTGCCGCCTGGTCCTGGTCGATGGCGGACTGCGCCTTCTCAATCAGGGAGAGCACATCCCCCATGCCGAGAATGCGCTGCGCCATGCGATCGGGATGGAATACCTCGAGGGCGTCCATCTTCTCGCCAAGACCAACCAGCTTTATCGTCTTGCCGGTTACCGCCCGGATGGAGAGAGCTGCGCCACCCCGAGCATCGCCGTCTAGCTTGGTCAGGATGACGCCGGTGAGCTCAAGCTTGCGGTCGAAACTCTCAGCCACATTCACTGCGTCCTGACCGGTCATGGCGTCAGCGACCAGAAGAATTTCACGCGGTGCGACGGCAGCCTTGATGCGCACCAACTCATCCATCAACGTCTCGTCGACGTGAAGACGTCCGGCGGTATCGAGGATCAGCGTGTCGTAGCCGTTGAGCTCGGCAAAACGGTGCGCCGCCTCGCAAATGGCGACCGGATCCTGTCCGGCATGCGAGTCGAAGACCGGAATACCGAGCTGCCGGCCCACTGTCTTGAGCTGCTCGATGGCCGCCGGCCGGTAGATGTCGGCCGGCACAAGCAACGGGTTGCGCTTTTCCTTGCGCAGCTTGAGCGCCAGCTTGCCGCAGGTGGTCGTCTTGCCGGCGCCCTGCAAGCCGCAGAGCATCATCGGCACCGGCGGCCGGGCGGCCAGATCGAGACGGTTGTCCACCCCCTCGCCCATCAGGCGCCCGAGTTCTTCGCGCACCACCTTGATGACCTGCTGGGCCGGAGTGAGACTTTTCAGGACTTCCTGGCCGACCGCCCGCTCACGAACGGCCGCAATGAAATCCTTGACCACGCGGAAGTTGACATCTGCTTCCAGCAGAACCAGACGGACTTCACGCAGAGCTTCCTGTATATTCTCTTCGGTCAGCCGGCCATGGCCGCGCAGTTTCTTGAAAACCGATTCGAATTTTTCCGTCAAATTGTCGAACATGCCAGACCTGGTGCTCCGTTCTTCGAACGTCGCAAAATACGAACTATAGTAAAGCACCTGTCCGTTGTCAAGGAAAAACAAGGGGAAACCAGGGCACCAAGACCGGCACCCGGTACGCGTTCCCGGTTGGCCGTCGAAGATTCAATTGTCGTCCAGACGCCAGTATTCCTGCCCCACTCTGCGGTAAATTTCGGCCGGCAGCAATTCATCCCGCCTCAGTATCTCTTCTACCATCGCCTGTGCCGTGGGCGAGTACCGGATCGCCAGGCCACAGTCGGAGGCAAGTTGCCGGGGGACGGGAATCAACAAAATGTCGGCGCCCGCCTGTTTCAACACTTTTTCCGCCTTCATCACCCGGTGAATGGAATGGAAAATAGCCACCAGGTCACCTTCTCGAACCATACTTTCCTCAATCTGCAATACCGGGCGACCATAATGCCACGCTTGCCGCGCGCTCGCAAGGCTCTTTCGTTGACAGGTCAGTGGCCTTGCGGCTACACTGGTTCATCAATCCAATGCATGTGCAAATCCTTATCGCCATCCCCACCACGATCAGCGAAGCACAGAAAGGACCACCCCACCGTTGGACATTACCCTCGCCCTCAACCTCGCCGGCCTGCTTCTTTTTGCCTTTCTGATCAACCTGCCGCTTGGTTTTATGCGAGAAACCTCGCCCAAGTACTCCCTCCGCTGGTTCGTCTTCATCCACCTCTCCATCCCCTTCATCATCGCCCTGCGTCTTCGGGAGGGCTTCGGCTGGAGAATCATACCTTTGACAATCGCCTGCGCCGTCGTCGGCCAGATTATCGGTGGCCGGATCCGGCGCCGCAGCAAAACATGAGGCGCCAGCATCGCCCACCCATGAAAAAGGCTACCGCTGCCGGCACTCTGCTCAGCCAATTTCTGCAGCAATCGGGGCTGGCGAGTAAGCTGCAGGCCTACGAATCGTGGAGAGTATGGAACGAGGTAGTTGGCCCGCAGATCGCGGCGCACGCACAGCCGGCAAAAATTCGCGACGGGGTTCTCGAGGTACGGGTCGACCAAGCGGTATGGATGCAGCAGCTACAGCTGATGAAACCCAAAATTCTCGCCCGGCTTAACGAACGGCTGGGAGGAGAGATTATCCGCGATATCTTCTGGTGCCGCGGGAGGGTTGAGCAAACCCCCGTTGCCGACGCAGAAAAAAAAGGCCCGGCATTCCCCCCCTTGCCGGCAGAGGAGATCGCCCGCATTGAAGAAATTGTCGCCCGACTGGACGACGCCGATCTGCGTCGACACCTGCAGAAGATTCTTGTCAGGCAGGCACAGCTCGACATGACCCGCAGCAAAGGCTGAGAGCCTCTTCGCTACTTTCCCCCTTCGTATATCGCCAGGGTTTCTGCCGAATATCCTTCCCCCGCGTAGACATAGAGCGGCGGTTCAATTGCCAGACCGGATCGGCCGCCCTTGCGCCCCTCCACCAGCACAAGACTGCCCCTCTCTCCCGCCCGGGAGTGCACGCAACGCAACCGTTTCGGCTCCAACCGCAGCTCCCGCATACCGGCCAGCAATTCCGCGAGCCGTTCCGCCAAAAAGACAATGTAAAACCGGCCGCCATTTTTCAAGAGGTATGACGCCGCCCGAAGAAAGTCAGCCATGCCACCTGCCAACTCGTGACGGGCAACGGCCCTTTCATTTACCGGCGCCTGGCGCCCGGCACCCGGTGGACGATAAGGAGGGTTGGCGACGACAATGTCAAAAACCTGCGGCTCGAGAATTTCCTGCAAGTCCCGCAGGTCGCCTTCAAGGATGTCGATTCGTTCATGTAGGCAGTTAAGCAGGACACTCCGTCTTGCGCGATCTGCCAACTCCGGTTGGATTTCCACTCCAACAATTTTCTTTGCGCCGGTACGCGCGGCCAACAACAATGGGACAACCCCCGATCCAGTTCCAAGATCCGCCACCATCTCTCCCCTGCCTACCAGGGCAAATGCGCACAGCAACACTGGATCCAGGGAAAATCGATAACCGCGTTTAGCTTGGATGACTTTCAATCCGGCAGGACGGAGATCGTCGAGGGTTTCATTTGGGAGCAAGAACTTGCCTGTCAAATCCGGACAGAGCACTACTTTTTGCACCCCCAACCATCTGTAAGCCGTAATGGTTTCACCAGGTATTCATGCCCAATCTTCGGCTGAGTCATACGACCATCGCGAAATGGGGCACATTACTTCCCCGGGCTTCGCATACGCCCAGCCTGCATTAGCCAGCATTCGAACAAAAACGAAAGCAGCAGCACGACGCAATGTCGGGCAGAAAAAAGGGGCCGGCAAAACCGGCCCCCGGAATCATCCCCCGTAGGAGTGCAGGCCCGAAAGGATCAGATTGACCCCCAGGTAGCAGAAAATGGTTGCTGCGAAGCCGATGATGGAAAGCCAGGCGGCCTTTTTCCCCACCCACCCTCGGGTGAAGCGGGCATGCAGGAACGCGGCATAGATGAACCAGACGATCAGGCTCCAGGTCTCCTTGGGGTCCCAACTCCAGTAGGTTCCCCATGCGTAGTTGGCCCAGGCCGCTCCTGTGATAATGCCGAGCGACAGGAGGGGGAAACCGATCATAATCGACTTGTAATTGAGGTCGTCAAGAATGCGGGTGCTCGGAAACACAGCAAGGATGCCACCGATGGGGGACCCCGAAGCGTTCTTCTCCTCCTTGCCGGCCTTGATCAGGTACATGATCGAGACCCCGCAGGCGACGGCGAAGGCGGCGTAGCCGAGAAAGCAGGTAATGACGTGATAGGTCAGCCAGTTGCTCTGCAGGGCCGGCACCAGCGGTTCGATGGCATCGTTGAGCTGAAGTTGGGCCCAGGCCATGGCGAGAAAGGCAAAGGGGATGACGAATGCGCCGACTGCCCGCTGTTTGTACTTGAGGTCGATAATGATGTAGATGAGCAGAATGGTCCAGGCGAAGAAGACTACCGATTCGTAAAGGTTGGAAAGGGGAGCGCGACCATCCGCGCCGAGCACCTGATACGACTCGTACCAGCGCAGGCCGATGGCAACGGTCTGCAGGAGAAAACCAAGATAGGCGAGAATCGTTCCACCCAACGCCATGGACTTGCTGCGGGTGGAGAGATAGACCACGAAGAGTACCATCGAGATGAAGTAGCCGATGGTGACGATATTAGACAGCTGCGAACTTAACATGATGTTGCTCTCCTGTCGGGGGCCGCTGGGCCTAAACTTTGAGTTCGGCTTTGAGGTTCTTCTTGAATTCGTCGAAAAATATTTCAAAAGCCGGCTGGTTACGGTGGGCAGAACCGCCAATCTTGATGCCGGTCTTGTCGCCGACCGGGCGGATGGCAATCCATATGCGCCGATGCGAGAGGAAAAAAGCGACCATGGAACCGATGACCATCAGGGCGCAACCGAGCCAGACGATCCAGACTCCTGGGTCCTTGGCCACCTGCAACCCGGTATAAAAGCGCTGCTTATAATCGAGCAGGGAGAAAATGTACTCGCCGCCGCGCTGAACATCGAACTCTGGAAAAGCCTTGAGTACAACAAAGGAGCGGGGCGCGCCGGCCGGGGGTGTGACATCGAGGCGGGCCGCCGCACCAAAATTCTGGAACTGCTCGGTGAAATCAGCCACCCGGAAGGAGCCGCCGCCTGGCAGAGTGATACGCTCACCCTGTCGGGCAGTGATGTCGACGGTTTCGCCGGTGGCCCTAACCTTCACCCGAAAATTGAAGGTCGGATCGCCGGCGGGACCGTAACTCGACTGATAGAAGGTAATCCCCTTATAAGTGAGGGGGTCGTTGACTATGACCGGGCGCTGCTCGACGATCGTCTGGCTGCCATCTTTGACGGTCAGCAAGCTCTTGAACTCCTTGGGCCGACCGGTTCCCTCGTAATAGGAGACCGAGAATGCGTCGCAACGTACGGCGAAACCGAGGTCGATCGGTTCACTGGCACCGCGGGGGTAGACCTGGGTGGCTTCGGTCCCTTCAACGATGTTGACATAAGCCTTGTAACCCCAGAGGCTGCCAACAATGGCGCCGATGAAGATGATCAGGATGGAAAGATGAGTGACGTAGACGCCAAAACGGGCCCAAGCACCTTTTTGCGCGTAGAGATGAACCACCCCGTCCTTTTCGCTCAGCACGGGAGCAGCAAAGCGTTGGCCGACATAGGTACTCAGCTTCCCCTGAACCTCGGCGACCGGCGCTTTTAGCAAAAACTCCTCCATGTTGGAAAGAGTGCGGAAAAGCGAATCGTCAGCGATCAGCACCGGATTCCGAACCGTCCTCCAGACGACTGGGAAGCGCTTGATCGAACAGGCGATCAGATTGATCGAGAAGATGCCGAGCAGGGCCAGAAACCACCACGAGTGGTACATATCAAAAAAACCCAGGGTATCGAAAAGTCGGTAGGTCGACTCACTGTATTCCTGCAGGTACTCCTGGGGTGAACGGCCCTGCTGGATGACCGTACCTATGATCGAGGTGGCAGCCAGGAGAATAAGGGTGACGATGGTCAATTTGAGGGAGCAGAAAAAATCCCAAAGGGCGGTAATAGCGTTACGATCCTTGGCGCTCAAGATTACTTCTCCTGGAGTGGGTTGCCCTCGTGAATTACAGCGGTGATCGGCGACGGTTGCAGTCGCCGGTCAAAGCGCTGCAACGACCTGAAATCCGTAAGTCAATCTTTAGAAAGCTAATACAGCGTCACTTTTTGTGTCAAGGGAAATCGCCGGCTCTGGCCACGGCCACGTCCCGTTGGCAATCACGGAACATGGCGATATTATGATTTAAAATCGGCAGCCAAGCGTTCCTGAAGAGTCTTGGCTTTGACCTCGACGGCGGTCGCCATTTCCTGCTTGTAGTCGCTCAGACGGCTGGCCAGGTCCGCGTCGGCGGCGGCCAGAATCTGCACGGCGAAGATGCCGGCATTGCGGGCGCCGGCCTTACCGATGGCCATGGTCGCCACCGGAATGCCGGCCGGCATCTGCACCATGGCAAGCAGGGCGTCGAGCCCTTGCAGAGAGGAGGAATCGATCGGCACGGCTATCACCGGCAGCGTGGTCTCGGCAGCGACGACCCCTGCGAGGTGGGCGGCGGCGCCGGCCCCGGCAATCAGCACCTTGAGGCCTCGTGCCTGTGCCGACCGGACATAGCGACTGGTGCGCTCCGGCGTGCGGTGGGCACTGGAGATGGTCATCTCGAAGGGGACACCGAAAGACTGCAGTGCCCGGCCCGCCTCGACCATGACCTCATAATCGTTGTCGCTACCCATGAGAATGCCGACCAGGGGTTTGTCGTTCATTGTTTCTGCTCCTTGAGGCAAATAGGACTTATAGGACACATGGGACCTATAGGACCCGAACCATAATTATCGACACAACGCTTTTTTGCCGATATCGGTACGATAGTGGGCACCTTCCCAGGAGATGGCCTGAACCCCCTGGTAGGCCTTGTCAATGGCGTCGGCAACGGTCTCGCCGAGGCCGGTAACGCCGAGGACGCGGCCGCCGGCGTTGATCACCTTGCCATCGCTGCCGGCAGTGCCGGCGTGAAAAACGATCAGGTCGTCGATCTTCGCCGTCTCTTCCAGGCCGTGGATCGCATGCCCTTTTTCGAAATCGCCCGGATAACCGCCGGAGGCCATGACGACGCAGACGGCGGCCTTTTCGTGCCACTCAAGGGGGAGGCCGGCGAGGCTGCCACGGGCACAGGCGAGCAGCACCGGCACCAGGTCGGACTTGAGCCGGGCCAGCAGCGGCTGCGCCTCGGGGTCGCCGAAGCGGGCGTTGAATTCGAGGGTTTTGATCTCGCCGTCCTTGATCATCAATCCGGCATAGAGGATACCCCGGTAAGGACACCCCTCCTTCGCCATCCCGTCGATAGTCGGCCGCAGGACGGTTTCGATGATTTTCTCGTGGATGGCCGGCGTGACGACCGGCGCCGGCGAGTACGCCCCCATGCCGCCTGTATTCGGACCCTGGTCGCCGTCGTAGACCGGCTTGTGGTCCTGGGCTGAAGCGAGCGGCAGGATGACCTTTCCATCAGTGAAGGCAAGAAAGGACGCCTCCTCGCCTTCAAGGAACTCCTCGATGACGACCTTGCGGCCGGCCTCACCGAAGGCCCCGCCGAGCATGATGGAGTCGACCGCGGCGATCGCCTCCTCCACGCTGTGGGCGACTACCACTCCCTTGCCGGCAGCCAGGCCATCGGCCTTTACTACGATGGGCGCACCGTGCCGCTCGATGAACGCAATGGCCATGTCGTGATCGACAAAGGTGTCGTAGGCGGCGGTGGGGACACCATACTTGGCCATCAGATTCTTGGCGAATGCCTTGCTCCCCTCGATGCGGGCAGCAGCGCGATCGGCGCCAAAGATAGTCAGGCCGGCGGCGCGGAACTTGTCAACGATGCCGAGGGTGAGCGGGAGTTCGGGACCGACTACGGTCAGACCAATCTCATTCTCCCGAGCAAAGTCGAGCAAACCCTCGATACTGTCGACCGCCAGAGGCACGCACTCGGCCAACTCGGCGATCCCGGGATTGCCCGGGGCGCAGTAGAGGCGTTCGACCATGGGGGACTGGGCAATCTTCCAGACCAGGGCGTGCTCGCGGCCACCGCCGCCGATGACGAGTATGTTCATGAAAAAAACTCCTGGAAAGTGTCAGACCAGTCGGACAGACCTACCATTAATGCCGAAAATGCCGCATGCCCGTAAACACCATCGCGATGCTGTGCTCGTCGGCCGCAGCGATGACTTCCTCGTCGCGGATCGAGCCGCCGGGCTGGATGACGGCGGTAACCCCCGCCGCGGCGGCGTTGTCGAGACCGTCACGGAAGGGGAAGAAAGCATCCGAGGCCATGACCGATCCGGGTACCTGCAGCCCGGCGTGCTCGGCCTTGATGACGGCGATGCGGGCGGAGTTCACACGGCTCATCTGGCCGGCGCCGACGCCGATGGTCATGCCGTCCCTGCCGTAGACGATGGCATTGGATTTGACGAATTTGGCCACCCGCCAGGTAAAGAGCAGATCTTCCATCTCCTTGGCGGTCGGCTGTCTCCTGGTGACCACCTTGAGTTCGGCGGTCAGCTCGCGGTCGGTATCCTGTACCAGCAACCCTCCGTTGACCCGCTTGAAGTCAAGGCGGGCGGCGGGTGCAACCGGCCATTCGCCGCACTCGAGCAGGCGCACGTTCTTCTTGGCGGCGACGATGGCCGATGCCTCGCTGGAGACCTTCGGAGCGATGATCACCTCGACGAACTGCCTGTCGCAGATCGCTTTGGCTGTCGCCGCGTCGAGTTCACGATTGACTGCGATGATACCGCCGAAGGCCGACTCGGGGTCGGTGGAGAAGGCGCTCTCGTAAGCTCCAAGCAGGGTGTCGCCGAGAGCGACCCCACAGGGGTTGGCGTGCTTGACGATGACGCAGGCCGGCCCCTCGGCGAACTGCTTGACGCACTCCAGGGCGGCGTCTGTGTCGCCGATGTTGTTGTAGGAAAGCTCCTTGCCCTGCAACTGGCGGGCGGTGGCGATGGAGGCCTCCCTGAGCTCCTTCTCGACGTAGAAGGCCGCCGACTGGTGCGGGTTCTCGCCGTAGCGCATACCCTGCGCCTTCTTGAACTGCAGGGTCAGAGTCGGCGGAAACTCGGCGTCCGCGGCTGAGAGTTTTTTGCCCAGCCAGTTGGAGATGGCGCCGTCGTAGGCGGCAGTATGCTGGTAGACCTTGACCGCCAGGCGGAAGTTGGTCTCCCGCGAGACGGCCCCGCCGCTCGTCTTCATCTCCTCGAGGACCGCCGCATAGTCGCCATGGTCGACCAGGACGGTAACGTCACGATTGTTCTTGGCAGCGCTGCGCAGCATGGTCGGTCCGCCGATGTCGATGTTCTCGATGGCATCCTCGAGGGTGCAGTCCGCCTTGGCCACGGTCGCTTCGAAGGGGTAGAGGTTGACCACTACCATGTCGATCGGTTCAATACCATGCTCCTGCATTTTCGCCACATGCTCCGGGTTGTCGCGCATCCCCAGAAGGCCGCCGTGCACCTTCGGATGCAGAGTCTTGACACGGCCGTCGAGCATTTCGGGGAATCCGGTGAAATCGGCGACATCCTTGACGGCGAGCCCTTCCTTGCGCAGCAGGGCGGCGGTGCCGCCGGTGGAAAGGATCTCGACCTGGAAGGAGGCCAACTGGCGGACAAAATCGAGGATGCCGGTCTTGTCCGAGACGCTGATCAGAGCACGTTTGATGGTAGCCATGAACATTCCTTTCAACAAAAAACAGATGTTTACATGATCCAGAAACAAGAAAAAACCGTCTGAAAGGCGGTTTTCGTCAAAAATCGAGGCCACGCAGAAAAGCTTTTTCGAAAGCCGGGGTGCCTGAAAGCGGATAAGCCTGCAGGGAATCGGCCAGGGCCTGGACCCGGGTGGGACCCTCCGGGTCGCAAAGGAAACGGCCGGTGCCTTCGAGGGCGCCACCGGAAATGAAGCGTACCTTATCTACCATGATTGCCGGCAGCATGGCAACTTTTTTGAGGACCGCCGGTGCCAGGGAAAAGCCGAAGGCGCCGGTTACAACCACTTCCTCAAGCCGCTCGACCTCGACCCCCGAACGCTGCAGCAAGCATTCGGCGCCGGCCCGCACCGCCCCTTTGGCCAACTGCAAACTGCGGATGTCCTGCTGGCTCAGCAGCAGCTCACAGGCGGCATCTCGGTAGAGCCGCAGTGCCCGTCCCGCGGGTGTCTCGACGATCTGGCGGGCGAGATTGGTGGCAATTTCATCCGTCGCGACGATCCGCCCGGACGCATCGAGCAGTCCGGACTCCAGGGCAACGGTGACGGCCTCGAGCAGACCGCTGCCGGCCAAACCCCGGGGTGGCCCGCCGCCGAACACCTGCAGACGCAGGACATCTCCATCGATGCGGACACCGGTCACAGCTCCCGCCGTCACCGGCATGCCGCAGGAAATCTCACCCCCCTCGAAGGCGGGCCCCGCAGCAACGGATGTCGTCCACCAGCGCCCGCCGTCGTAGAGGGCCATCTCCCCATTGGTGCCGATATCGAGGTAAAAACTGCCGGGTGTGTGGGGTTGCTGACCGAAGAGGAAAGCCACAAGGTCGCCGCCGACATAGCCGCTGACCAGGGGGAACAGATAGAGGGGGACGGGCAGGTCGAGGCCAAGGGCCGCAGGAGGAAGGAAAACCCCCTGTCGCTCCTGCGGACGATGCGGTGGGAAAAGGATCGCGTCGGCGGGCAGGTTGCGCAGCAGGTAGCAGATGCCTGGATTGCCGGCCGCAGCCGCGGCGGAGAGGGCCGTGCGCGGCGCGCCGGATGTGGCCAGCAGCTCGGATATTACCGCTTCGACGCCTTCAAGAAGCAGCGTTTGCAGACGCCTCCCCTCGCCACGTAAAGACGCTTCCAGCCGGCGGATGATGTCGCGGCCCAGCACCGCTTGCGGATTGAGCTTCTTCGCCTCTGCGAGAATCGCACCGTCCCGGCCGAGCAGGCGGCCGGCCAGAGTGGTGGTACCAAGATCGAGGGCCAGAAGCAATACCTCACTCCTCACGCATTACTCCTCGCCACGGTAAATGCGCGGCACCCTTTTACTCACCTGACAGAACACTTCGTAGGAGATGCTCCCCACTTTTGCCGCCCATTCGTCGGCACTGATGAGATTGCCGTTGTCGCGGCCGAGCAGAGTCACCTGGTCGCCGACGGCGATCTCGGGGATGTGGCTGACGTCGATCAGGGTCCAGTCCATGCAGACCGTACCGGCCACCTTCGCTCGCTGGCCGCGCACCAGGACCTCACCCTGACAGGAAAGGTGGCGGCTGAAGCCGTCGGCATAGCCAACCGGGATGGCGGCCAGGGTGGTCGGCCGGCTCGCCCGGAAGCGGTGGCCATAGGAGATGCCGGTGCCGGTCGGAACCGTCTTGAGCTGAGCCACGCTGGTACGAAAGCTCATCACCGGTTTAAGGTCAAGCCGCCCCGCGAAATGCGCTGAGGGCAGGCCTCCGTAGAGGACGATGCCGGGACGCACCAGGTTGCATTCGGG
>DATBML010000256.1:0-11253 GCA_036554885.1 Desulfuromonadales bacterium | reverse complement strand
TACGCTACCGGCACCGAGGTCGCCCAACCCAGTCGGGCCGGGACGGCAGCGAAGGATTCCCGTTCCACCATTCCGGCGGCTGCCGTCGGCAATCTGGTCAGGTAGGAGCCCAGGGCGTCGCGTACCGGAGAGAAATGGCGTTCCTCTCCGGTGACGGCGCAGGCGAGAAGCTCCCGGGCGAAAAGCAGCCGGGCGATTTCCCGGAGATTTTCCGCCAGCGGACCGAGTTCGTCGGCCGGCCGGCCGGCCAGTTGGCGCACGAAACGGATCAATTGCAGTCCGCCCCAGGTCTCGCGCAGCCGTCCCGCCGGGGTCAGTAGGCTGGCGGCGGCGCGGGCGGCGTAGCTGTGGCCGGAACCGGGGATGGAGTTGTCCAGGTTGGCCCTGACCTGGTTGACGACGGTGTGCAGGCGGGTGAGGTTGGTGAAGTCGGGCGCCGTGCAGAGGTCGGCGAGAATGCCGAAGAGTTTTTCCTGGTTGCGCACCAGCGCCTTCCCCTTGATTTCGACCACGGCCTGGAAGCCTTCGAGGGATTGAGGGTCTTCGAGGATTTCAGTGCCGGCCTGGAGGCCGCCGGTGCCGGCCTCCATCCGTTCGGCCATCTCCAGGTAGCTCTGGCCGGCGGCGCCGACCTGGGTGAGCAGGGCGCAGAAGAGCGGAACGCAGGGGAGCAATTCCTTCGGTAGGCTGTCGACTGGCAGGTGGGCGGTGAAGTAGCCGATGCCGTTGGTCGGCTGGTCGAACCACTGGACCTCGCGGCCGGCCTCGCGGCTGAAGGCCGACGGGACTTCGGGCTCGGTCACCGGAATGTCCGCCCGCTTGAGGGTCGGCAGGCAGGAGAGGTCGTCGCGGGTCTCCTGCGCCGCCTTCAGTTCCAGCGCCTGATCGATGATGTGCCGCTTCTGCGCCTCGTCGAGGCCGGCCTTGATCCGCTCCAGCCGTTCGGCCGTCGCCTGCTCTTCCCTCGCCCCCTGGGCCGGGTCGGGATGCAGGGTCAGCGTCACCCGGTGCGGATTGGCGAGCAGGTGGCGGCGGATGAGGTTTTCGAAAAAGGGGCCGGCGGCGAGCTCGGCGCGCAGACGGGCAAGATTTTCATCCAGTTGCAGCGGCGAGACGGGGTCGTCGCCGTGCAGCCAGGGGCCGATCATGCGCATCAGCAGGCCGAGGGGGTAAGGGTAGTGGTCCCCGATGACCTCCCGGTGGGAGAACTCGAGGCGATGGATCGCCGCTTCGATCCGCTCCGGTGAAAAGCCGCTGCGGGCGACCTCCTCCAGAGTTGAGAGGATCACCTGCTCGATCGCCTCGGCCCGCTCCGGTTCGGTCCCCTGCAGGCCGGCGGCGAAGTAGGTGGTGCGGTTTTCATCCTGGTAGCCGGTGCCGGGGGCGAGGTTGCTCCCCAGCCTCGAGTCGAGCAGCGCCTTGTAGATCGGGGCGGCCGGATTGCCGAGGAGCAGGGAGGAGAGCAGGCTCAGGGCGAGACGCTCGAAGCTGTTGGTGACATCGCAGGCGAGCCAGGCGACCTGCACCATTGATTTGCCCGTGGTCGGTTCCCCGGGGTCGAGGGGAAAGGTCTCGACCATCCGGCGCGGAGCGTCGAGGCGGATCTCGGGGGGGACTTCGCTGTCCAGCGGACGGGCCTCGAATCCCCGAAGCGCCAGATTCTCGATGGCTTCCAGGTGCCCCTCCAGCGGCAGGTTGCCGTAGGTATAGAACCAGGCATTGCTCGGATGATAGTAGCGGGAGTGAAAATCCTTCAGCCCCTCCCAGGTGAGGTAGGGGATTTCGGCCGGCTCCCCGCCCGAGTTGTGGTGGTAGGTGGTGGTGGGATAGAGGGCGCGGCCGAGTCGTCGGCCGAGCAGGGAGGAAGGGGAGGCCATCGCCCCCTTCATCTCGTTGTAGACCACCCCTTTGAAGACGAGCGGCGAAGCGGGATTTTCCGGCTCGGTGAATTCCAGCCTGTGCCCCTCCTGGCGAAAATCGCGCTCGCGCAGCAGCGGAAAGAAGACGGCATCGAGATAGATTCCCAGCAGGTTGTTGAAGTCCTTCGTATTCTGGCTGGCGAAGGGGTAGATGGTCCAGTCGCTGGAAGTCATGGCGTTCATGAAGGTGTTGAGGCTGCGCTTGAGCATGGAAAAAAACGGGTCGCGCACCGGGTACCGCTGCGAGCCGCAGAGTACGGTATGCTCGAGGATGTGGGCCACGCCGGTGGAGTCGGCCGGCGGGGTGCGGAAACCGACCGCGAAGAGGTTGTTCGGATCATCGGTGGCCAGGTGCACCATGCGGGCTCCGGTCCGGTCATGGCGCAATTGGAACAGGGTGGTGTTGAGCTCGGACAGGGGGATGACTTCGGTAACGGTAAAGCCGTAAAGTGAGAGGCCGGATTCGATCGGCATTGCGGTTCTCCTCTGATTCATGTAGTGGTGGGGTGACAGTTTAGCGTACCATCCGGCGATCTTCCAGGAAATTAGACGGCGGTCTTGACTAAAGATTACCTGTTTGGTAATCTAATTACAACGTAAAGGGAAAACACAGCTCGATTCTTTACCTCCCACTTTTTGCGCGTCTGCTTCCTCCTGGCAGGCGCGCTTTTTTTGCTCTTCTACCAGGGGGGCGGGCAGTGGGTGTGAAGAGGAGATTTGACAGTCGCCTCATCGGCTCCCCGGTGTGTCGGAGGGGTACGCGTCCGTTTTCGGGGTGTTTTGGGGTTGCAAAATCCCCCTGCCCGTGCTAAAAGTTTGTCCCTTCGGGGCGTAGCGCAGCCTGGTAGCGCACCTGCCTTGGGAGCAGGGGGTCGGAGGTTCGAATCCTCTCGCCCCGACCAGCGCGCCAGTAGCTCAGATGGACAGAGCAACGGCCTTCTAAGCCGTGGGTCGGGGGTTCGATTCCTCCCTGGCGCGCCACTTTCCCCGCAGATTCCCATTGACAAAGAGTCGGGGACTTCAGTAAGATGCCACGGTTTCTGTGGTGGATGTAGCTCAGTCGGTAGAGCACTGGATTGTGGCTCCAGGTGTCGAGGGTTCAAGTCCCTTCATCCACCCCATTTAAAATTCCCAGCGGCCCGATCGTCGTTGTTCCGGGATGTGGCGTCTCCGATGCTGCGAGCCGGCCCCGGTCGGGTTTTTGCATAAACGGCCCCTGCCGGGCCATGAGGCCTCTCAAGGGTGGCCCGCGCGATGCTCCTTTTATCTTCTTCGAATTGATGAATCTGCGATCCTCTTCCGATGCGAGAGTGGCGGAACTGGCAGACGCACTGGACTTAGGATCCAGCGGGCAACCGTGGGGGTTCGACTCCCCCCTCTCGCACCAAATCCCCTCTTCGCCTGAAAGTCACCGCGCGCTCCGTTTGTTTCGTTCAGGCCCGCAGACCTGCCGTCTGCGGTTCGTCTTTTTAACACCCCAATCCATTTGTGAGGTCGTGGCATGAATGTCCGGATAGAAGACGTCAGCAGCGTCAAAAAGAAGCTCTCCTTCGAAGTCGGCGCCGACAAGGTGGATGCCGAAATCGGCAAGGCCTACCAGCAGATCGCCAAGAGCGCAAAGATCAAGGGCTTTCGCCCGGGGAAGGTGCCCCAGCATCTGCTGGAGAAGCACTATGCTCCGCAGATGGAGGAGCAGGTGCTGAACCGGCTCATCAAGGATTCCTATTTCAAGGCCCTGGTGGAGCACCGCATTGCGGCCATTTCCGACCCTGAAATCCTCGAGAACAGCCCGCTGGAGAGAGGCAAGCCCTTCAGCTACTCCGCTCAGGTGGAGGTGAAGCCCGAGGTTTCGGTGAAGGATTACCAGGGGATTTCCTTGCAGAAGGAGAAGTTCGAATACGAGTCCAAGATCGTCGAAGAGCGGCTGGAGGAGATGCGCACCGGCCGTGCCGAGATGGCAGTCAGCCCTCGTGACGAAGCCCGCACCGGAGATTTCGTCGTCATCGATTTTGAGGGTTTTGTCGACGGTACCCCCTTCGAGCATGGCAAGGCCGATGATTACCAGTTGGAACTCGGTGCCGGCTCGTTCATTCCCGGTTTTGAGGAGCAGTTGGCGGGGATGAAGCGGGGCGAAGAGCGCGAAATCCAGGTCAGTTTTCCCGAAAACTACGGCAGCAAGGAACTGGCGGGCAAGCCGGCCACTTTCCGGGTGGTGCTCAAGGAAATCAAGGAGAAGGCCCTGCCGGAACTGGACGACGAGTTCGCCACGGGGTTCGGCCTTGCTTCCCTGGCCGAACTGAAGGAGAAGATCGAGGAGAACTACCGGCGGCAGGAAATCAGTCGCATTGACGGAGATCTGCGTGAGCGACTGGTCGGTGCCCTGGTTGAGCGCAACCCGGTGGAAGTGCCGGAGACGATGGTGGCCAGCCAACTCGACTACATGCTGCAGAACATCCGCAATCGCTTCCAGTCCCAGGGGATGACCCTGGAGATGCTCGGCATGAACGAGGACTCCTTCAAGTCGATGTATCGCGAGACGGCCGTCAAGCAGGTGCAGGGGAGCCTGCTTCTCGAAGCGGTTGCCCGCCAGGAGCAGTTCAAGGTCGACGCTGCCGAAATCGATGACAAGCTGCAGCAGATTGCCGAAATGGCCAATGCCCCACTGGAGGCGGTCCGAAAATTCTACGGCAGTGACGAAAAACGCCACGGACTGATTGCCCAGATCGTCGAGGAGAAGGCCGTGCAGTTTCTTCTGTCCCAGGCGAAAATCGAAGAGGTGGCAAAAGAGCAACTCTCAGCCGAGAAGGAGTGACGCTATGAGTCTCATCCCCATGGTGGTTGAACAGACCGGACGCGGCGAGCGGGCTTACGATATCTACTCCCGCCTGCTCAAGGACCGGATCATTTTCCTGGGTGGGCCCATCGAGGACCACATGGCCAACCTGATCATCGCCCAGTTGCTCTTTCTCGAGTCGGAAGATCCTGAGAAGGATATCTTTCTCTACATCAACTCGCCGGGCGGCGTGGTCACGGCGGGGATGGCGATCTATGACACCATGCAGTATCTCAAGGCCCCCGTATCGACCATCTGCGTCGGCCAGGCGGCCAGCATGGGGGCACTGCTGCTGGCGGCGGGGAGCAACGGGAAGCGCTATGCCCTGCCCCATTCCCGCATCATGATTCACCAGCCCCTGGGCGGGTTCCAGGGACAGGCCACGGATATCAAGATTCACGCCGAGGAGATACTCAAGCTGCGCGATACGCTCAACGGGGTTCTTGCCCATCATACCGGGCAGAAACTCGAGCGGATCGCAGCCGATACCGAGCGGGATTTCTTCATGTCTAGTGAGGCCGCGAAAAAATATGGTATCATTGATGACACGGTAAGAAAAAAAGCCTGATTTTTCAGTGCGGAGGAAGCTTCGTGAGTAAAGACGACAGTCGTTCAGGGCAACTGACCTGCTCCTTTTGCGGCAAGGCCCAGGATGAAGTAAAAAAGCTCATTGCCGGACCGGCCGTATACATCTGCGACGAGTGCATTGAGCTCTGCAAGGATATCATCGCCGAGGAGTCCAAGCTGGAGGACGCGGTTTCGGCTGGTTCCAGCCGTCTGCCCCGTCCGTCGGAAATCAAGGACATCCTCGACGACTACGTGATCGGCCAGGAGCGGGCCAAGAAGGTTCTGGCGGTGGCGGTCTACAACCACTACAAGCGGATCGAGTTTTCCGACAAGCCGGGTGAAGTCGAAGTGCAGAAAAGCAACATCCTTCTGCTCGGCCCGACCGGCAGCGGCAAGACCCTGCTCGCCCAGACCCTGGCGCGGGTACTCAACGTGCCGTTCGCCATGGCCGACGCCACCAACCTGACCGAGGCGGGGTATGTGGGCGAGGATGTGGAGAACATCATCCTCAACCTGCTGCAGTCGGCCGACTACGATATCGAGAAGGCACAGAAGGGGATCATCTACATCGACGAGGTCGACAAGATCGCCCGCAAGTCCGACTCGCCCTCCATCACCCGGGATGTTTCCGGGGAGGGGGTGCAGCAGGCGCTGCTCAAGATCATCGAGGGAACCATGGCCAGCGTGCCGCCCAAGGGCGGGCGCAAGCATCCCCAGCAAGAGTTTCTCAAGGTCGACACCACCAATATACTCTTTATCTGCGGCGGCGCCTTTTCCGGCCTGGAGACCATTATCGGTCAGCGCACCGGCGCCAAGGCCATGGGGTTCGGGGCGGATATCCGCCTGAAGAAGGACCAGAAACTGGGAGAGATTCTGGTCCAGGTCGAGCCTTCGGACCTGCTTAAATATGGCTTGATTCCCGAGTTCATCGGGCGACTGCCGGTGGTGGCGACCCTCAACGAGTTGGATGAAGAGTCGCTGATCCAGATTCTCAAGGAACCGAAGAATGCCCTGATCAAGCAGTACCAGCGGCTTTTCGATATGGAGAAGGTGAACCTTAAATTCACAGACGGCGCGTTGGTTGCCATTGCCCGCGAGGCGTTGAAGAGAAAGACAGGCGCGCGCGGCCTGCGTTCCATTCTCGAGAATGCCATGCTCGATGTGATGTACGATATTCCTTCCCAGGACCGGGTCAAGGAGGTCGTCATCAACGAGGATGTCATCCTCAACCGGGCGCGTCCCATTATCCTGTACGAGTGTGCCGAGTCCGCGTGACATGCGAAGCCCGACTGCCGTGGGAGCGGCCTGAATCATGACGGACCTGCCGAAAATCGACCCCATTCTTGAAGACGAAACCAGGACGGCGCTCTATCCCCTGTTGCCGCTGCGGGATATTGTCATCTTCCCTTACATGGTCACGCCGCTGTTTGTCGGCCGACCGCGGTCGATCCATGCCCTGGAAGGGGCGATGGAAAAGGACAAGATGGTCTTCCTGGCCACGCAGAAGGACCCCAAGATCGACGAGCCGGGGCCTGGTGACATTTACGAAATAGGTACATTGGGGCAGGTTATCCAGCTGCTCAAGTTGCCTGACGGTACGGTCAAGGTTCTGGTCGAGGGAAAAAGCCGCGCACGCATAAATGCCATCGTTCAACGGGAAGAGTGTGTTTTTGTCGAGATCGACGAGATCCCCGATGATTCGGTTGCCACGCCCGAGCTGGAAGCCCTCATCCGCAGCATCACCGACGCCTTCGAAAACTATGTCAATCTGGGTAAAAAGGTGCCGCCGGAGATGGTTTCATCGGTCAACGGCATTACCGAGCCCGGTCGGCTGGCCGACACCGTTATCGCCCATCTGAATGTGCGGATTCCCGAAAAGCAGGAAATCCTAGCTCTGATCAATCCCCGCGAAAGATTGGAGAATCTCCTTGCCCTCATGGAGCGCGAGGTGGAGATCCTGCAGATCGAGAAGAAGATTCGCAACCGGGTCAAGACCCAGATGGAGCGCAGCCAGCGGGAATACTACCTCAACGAACAGATGCGGGCGATTCAGAAAGAGCTCGGCGAAAAGGACGAATTCAAACAGGAAATCCGCGAGCTCGAAGAGAAAATCGGCAAGAAGCGGATGTCCAGGGAGGCGACGGACAAGGCGCTCGGCGAGCTGCGGAAGCTCAAGATGATGTCGCCCATGTCTGCCGAAGCCACGGTGGTGCGTAACTATGTCGATTGGCTGGTTTCCCTTCCCTGGAAAAAGGGGACCACGGATCGCCTCGATCTCGAGCACGCCGAACAGATTCTCGAGGCAGACCATTACGGTCTGGAAAAGGTCAAAGAGCGGATACTCGAATACCTGGCCGTGCAGGCTCTGGTCAAAAAAATCAAGGGTCCGATCCTTTGTCTGGTCGGTCCTCCAGGGGTTGGCAAGACTTCGCTGGGGCGATCCATCGCCAAGACTCTGGGCCGCAAGTTCGTCCGCATTTCACTTGGCGGGGTGCGTGACGAGGCGGAGATTCGAGGTCAC
Organism: Desulfuromonadales bacterium; assembly: GCA_036554885.1. Classification (GTDB taxonomy): domain Bacteria; phylum Desulfobacterota; class Desulfuromonadia; order Desulfuromonadales; family DASPGW01; genus DASPGW01. The sequence continues at coordinate 3,413 of DATBML010000256.1, read as the reverse complement.
CGCCGGACCTACATCGGCGCCATGCCGGGCAAGATTATTCAGGGCCTCCGCAAGGTCGGCGTGAAAAATCCGGTCTTCCTGCTCGACGAAATCGACAAGATGAGCACCGATTTCCGTGGAGACCCTTCGTCGGCGCTCCTGGAAGTGCTCGACCCCGAGCAGAATCATACCTTCGGTGATCATTTTCTTGATATCGATTACGATCTCTCCAGTGTTCTGTTTGTCGCCACGGCCAATACCCTCTATTCCATACCCGGTCCTTTGCGAGACCGGATGGAAGTGATCCGCATCGAAGGGTACACGGAAGAGGAAAAACTCAATATCGCCAAGCGCTACCTGCTTCCCAAGCAGCTCGAGGCACACGGTTTGTCGCCCGAACTGGTCCATTTCGCCGACACGGCCTTCAACGAGGTTATCCGCCGTTATACCCGGGAGGCGGGGGTACGCAGTCTGGAGCGGGAGATTGCCAACATCTGCCGCAAGATCGCCCGTGAGCTGGTCAAATCCAGAGACAAGAAGAAACGCTTTACGATCGGTGCCCCGCAGGTCAGGAAATACCTCGGTGTTCCTCGCTACAGCTACGGGGTCAAGGAGGAGGAAGACCGGGTCGGTTTAGCCACCGGTCTGGCCTGGACCGAGGTGGGGGGGGAATTGCTGGTTATCGAGACTACCGTTCTTCCCGGCCAGGGCAAGCTTACCGTTACCGGCAAGCTGGGGGATGTCATGCGCGAATCGGCGCAGGCTGCCATGAGCTATGTGCGATCCCGCTGGCGGGAGCTGGGGCTGGAAAAAGACTTCTATCACAAACTGGATATTCATATTCATGTACCGGAGGGCGCAATTCCCAAGGATGGCCCATCCGCCGGTATCACCATGGCAACGGCTCTCGCCTCGGCGCTGACCGGACGCAGTGTCGACCATGATCTCGCCATGACCGGAGAAATCACTCTGCGTGGTCGGGTGCTGCCGATCGGGGGGCTCAAGGAAAAACTCCTGGCGGCCAAGCGAGCCGGCATTACTCGCGTGGTGATCCCGCAGGAGAACGAAAAAAACCTGGAAGAAGTTCCGCCCCAAATCCTTAAATCCTTGCAGGTGATCCCGGCCGAGCACATGGACCAGGTACTTGCCGAGGCGTTGGCGGAAGTCGTGCCGCTGCCAGCCATCCCCGCAGGTGAGGATTATGCCGCCGGAGCTGAAGAACCGGTCCGGCACTAGCTTTATAACAAATATTCTCTTGACACCCTCAGGGTTCTTCGATATATATAACGCGTTTTCGGCAGGGCTTTAATAATCCTTAATAACGTGGAGGTATGTTGTGACGAAGGCGGATCTCGTTAATGCGATGGCAGAGAAGGCGGGGCTCAGCAAAACCGATTCCGAAAAGGCTCTCAAAGCATTCATCGATGCCGTGACTGAAGCCCTGAAGGCCGGTGAGAAAGTGGCCCTGGTTGGGTTCGGCACCTTCAGCGTTGGCGAGCGTGCAGCCCGCACCGGCAAGAACCCCCAGACCGGCGCGCAGATCAAGATCGCTGCTGCCAAGTCACCCAAGTTCAAGGCCGGCAAGGCCCTGAAAGATTCTGTTCAGTAGTCGCTGCAACCGCTGTCCGTGCACGGCGGTCTAAAAAGAGAATAGGAAACGGAAAATAGCCGCCTCCGCCCCCTCGACGACATCTATTTTCTGTTTCCTATTTTCTGTCTTGTCCCATGCGGGGCTGTAGTAGAGTCGGTTACAACGCCGGCCTGTCACGCCGGAGGTCGCGGGTTCGAGTCCCGTCAGCCCCGCCATTCAATCCGGGCGAATAGCTCAGCTGGGAGAGCATCGGCCTTACAAGCCGAGGGTCACAGGTTCGAGCCCTGTTTCGCCCACCAATACAAACAGCGCATAGGTACGCCACGAAATAGGGGGCTGTAGTAGAGTCGGTTACAACGCCGGCCTGTCACGCCGGAGGTCGCGGGTTCGAGTCCCGTCAGCCCCGCCATATGCTCACGAAGAGAGGCGATCCGGTCACGGGTCGCCTCTTCTTTTTTTGTCCTCTCTTTCGCTACATCCCTGCAGCAATTGACTTGCGCCCCTGTTCATTGAATTGATGCAGAATGGTTGGCATCTGTAGCAGGAGTGGGGTGGACGTTTTGTGGTATTTGTTCATTCTAAAATCGCTGATGGTGTGATATAAATTTTTGATATGCCAAACTTTCACTGTAAAATAGGCACGGCGGACGGACGGGTGGTGGAAAAAGAATTCGAAGCCGCCACCCGCGAGCTTCTTCGAGAGAATCTCGAGGAGCAGGGATTTTATGTTTTTGCGATCAAAAAACGGCCCTTGCAGTTTCTCTGGAAGAAAGAAGGGGGCCGTGGCCGCCTCACCGGCAAGAGGTTTCTGACCTTCAATCAGGAACTTCTCGTGCTGATTCGCTCCGGCCTGCCGATTCTCCAGGTGCTGGACACCATTATCGAACGAATCGAACCGGGCGGCATGCTGGAGATTTTACGCCAGATACGCGAGGACATCAGAGGGGGGAGTGTCCTTTCCGAAGCCTTCGGCAAGTTTCCCCGTGCGTTTCCACATCTGTACATCGCTTCTATCAAGGCGGGCGAACGTACCGGCGAACTGGCGGTTACCCTCTCCCGCTTTATTGCCTATCAGAAACGGGTCGAGGCGATCCGGGCCAAGGTGCGCAGCGCCTCGTTTTATCCCATGCTCCTGTGCATCGCTGTCGTTACCGTGCTCCTTTTCCTCATGCTTTACGTCGTCCCCAGTTTTACCCAAATCTATGCCGACGCCAACGTACAGCTGCCGTTTATAACCCGGGCGTTGATCGGCGTGGCGACGGGGTTGACACGAGGTCTGCCGCTGCTGCTGTCGCTGCTGGCGGCGACTGTTGTTACTCTGCGAATCTATCTCCGTTCGCAGGCGGGGAAGCTGATGCTCGATCGGCTCAAACTGAAACTCCCTTTTTTTGGTGCCCTTCTGGTAGACTACGCCCTGTCGGGTTTCTGCCGCACGTTTGCCACGACCCTTTCCAGCGGCATCCCTGTCGTTCAGGCGATGCAGATGTCGCGGGGAACCCTGAACAACCTCATCCTGGAAAACCGGTTGAGCGGCGCTGTTCTGCGTGTGGAAGAAGGAACGGCCATTTCCACCGCCCTGGAGCAGACCGGTTTCTTCCCCCTTATGGCGCTGCGCATGATTGGCGTCGGTGAATCGACCGGGGCACTGGCCGACATGCTCACCGACGTGTCGGACTATTACGAAGCCGAGGTGGAACGCCGCCTCGATCGCCTGACGACGGTTATCGAGCCGCTGATGATGATGGCCATGGGGCTGCTCATCGGCGGCATCGTCGTGGCCATGTATATTCCCATCTTCCAGCTCGCCGGTACAGTCCGGTAGGAAGTGGCAAGCATGAATTTC
>DATBML010000213.1:0-5367 GCA_036554885.1 Desulfuromonadales bacterium | reverse complement strand
ATTCCTTCAACTGCTTTTCACTCACCCCGAAGCGTTTGGCGATCTTCCAGAGGTTGTCGCCGCTGCGAACCTTGTAGGATTTGGGAGCCGGCCGGCGGGAACGCTGGTAATCGTCACCGAGATCCGCCACGGCAAGTCGGCTTCCACCTTTCTGCAGGGGGAGAATCAGATCGGTACCGACCCGCAGGGAACGTGGATTGCTGATCTTGTTGAGGGAGACGATGTCCGCCACCCGGATACCGTAGCGCCGGGCGAGGCCCAGCAGCGTATCGCCGGACTTGATCTTGTGATGCTGGTAGCTGGCCCGCCGGCTCTCCGGGAGGAGTGCATACTTCTCGACGAAAGCAGTGCGATTGCCGGAAGGAATACGCACTTCGTAGTTCTTTACCCCGGGCGGCGTGCACCAGCGTTTGAGTTCGGGGTTGAGGTTCTTGATATCGTCGTAGCTGCTGCCGCTGAGATCGGCGATGATTTCCAGGTCGGTAGTGGTCGGCACCGTCACCGTCTCGAAGTCGAACGGGGGGAGATAATCCAGTTCGGTAAAACCGTATTTTCCCGGCTCCTTGGCGATGAGCAGCGCCGCCAGCAGTTTGGGCAGGTAGTTCTTGGTTTCCGGCTGCAGGTAGCTGCCGTGGCTGAGCTGCCAGAAATCGCGTGTACCGTACATCTCGACCGCCCGCCCGATCTTGCCGGAGCCGGCGTTGTAGGCGGCAACGGCCAGGTACCAGTCCCCTTCGAAACAGTTATAGAGATCCTTGAGGTGACGGGCGGCGGCTCGGGTTGCCTTGACCGGGTCCCGCCGTTCGTCGCGCCACCAGTCGTTGTCGAGGCCGTAGAGCCGTCCCGTCCCTTCGATGAACTGCCACGGACCGGCGGCGTGAGCCCAACTGTATGCGCGGTTGTTGAATCCCGATTCGATCATCGCCAGGTAGACGAGGTCCTGGGGCAATCCCTCTTCGGCAAAGGTCTTCTGCATCATCGGCAGATAGCGGGCAGAGCGTTCCAGCCAGCGTTTGAACACCTTCTGGGCCGGGCCGCTGAAATAGTCGACGTAATAGAGAACCTTGTCGTTCTTTACCACGGGAAAATCAAAGGAGATCTCGGCCGGCAGCGTCTGGCCTTCATCCTCGGGTGGCGCCAGATCTTCTCCGGCGAGAATCTCGATGTCCTCGATGTCCTCGATGGTCTCAGGGTCGGCGAGCGGCTCCCCCTCCGCAAGCGGTTCCTCCTCGGCAGCCGGCGTCTCGACCGCCAGAAGCGCGTTGGCAGCTGCCTCGGGCGAGAGGACGGTTGTCGCGGCGGGAACCGAGGCGGCAGGGACTGCTGTCGGGGCATCGGGGGGAAGAGTGAAGCAGGCAATCGGCGCAACGGGGTAGGTTACGAGAGTGGCGGGCTCAGATGCAGACGGAACGGCAAAGGCCGGTTCGCGGGTGACAATTTCGGGCGGAGCCGGCAGGCAACCTCCCATAAACAGTAAAAGGGCAAGAGCCCAAATCTTTTTCATGACATACCTCCTGCAATGGCGGAAAGGCTACCCCGCCGGGACGACTTCTGTCAAGGATTTCCGGCCTCCTCCGGCCAGAAGCGGCGTTCCAGCTCGGCCAGAAGAAACTCGAATGTGCGCCGGTTTCGGGCACTTACCGAGATGGCGTCGAAGCGCCGGCAGAGGGGGGCAATCTCCTCTTCCGACACCAGGTCGACCTTGTTGAAGACCCGCAGACGTGGGATGCGGTCGAGCTCCAGATCTTGCAAGATACGCTCCACCGCACGGATATGCTCCTCGAAACGGGGGTGGGAGAGATCGACCACATGCAGCAGCAGGTCGGCGTCTTCCAGTTCCTCGAGGGTCGCCTTGAAGGCGCCGATGAGGCTCTTGGGGAGATGGCGGATGAAACCGACAGTGTCGGTGATGATCACCTCCCGCTCCAGCGGAAACCGCAGCCGCCGGGTGGAGGTGTCGAGAGTGGCGAAGAGCAGATCTTCGGTGAAGACCTCGCTCTGGGTGAGGGCGTTGAGAAGGGTCGACTTGCCGGCGTTGGTGTAGCCGACGATGGAGACGATCGGCACACCGGCACGGATGCGTTTCTGGCGGCGTTGCATGCGGCCGCGGGCAAGCGCCTCGAGTTGCTTCTCGAGCCGGCTGATGCGGTCGCGCAGCCGGCGGCGGTCGGTCTCCAGCTTGGTTTCCCCGGGGCCGCGGCCACCGATGCCGCCCATCAGGCGTGACATGGCCGTCCCCCGGCCGAGCAGACGTGGCAGAATGTACTTGAGCTGCGCCAGCTCCACCTGAACCTTGCCGTCGAGGGTGTGGGCACGGCGGGCGAAGATGTCGAGAATCAGCTGGCTGCGGTCGATGACCTTGAGGTCGGTGAGCTCGGAGATGGAACGGATCTGGGCGGGAGAAAGGTCCTGATCGAAGATGAGCAGGGTGGCCCCGAGCTGCAGCGCCTGAATCACCACTTCCTTGATCTTCCCCTCTCCCATGAGGTATTTGGGATTGATCTGGCGAGCCCGCTGCAGCACCCGCTCGAGCACCACGACATCGGCGGTACGTGCCAGCTCGGCCAGCTCGTCGAGAGAATCCTCCGCCTCCTGTCGCGACTCGGCGCTGACCGAAATGAGGATCGCCTTCTCCCGTGTGTCGGAAAGGTCGACGGTTTCGGCCAGCTTGCGCTCCAGCTCCGCCTCGAGCGAGCGCAGGAAGGACGGAAAGTCGAGATCGAGGTCGTAGGGGGAGGCGACGGTGAGGATTTCGACGTTTTTCGCCTGAGGATTGGGCGGGAGCAGATGGGCGTAGTGGACGCGGCCGGGCAGCCCCTGGTCACCCACCGTAAGGGCCGCCATCAGATCGAGGCGCAGCAGGGCCAGGTCGGTGAGGTCGTCCTGGGTGAGCGCCTCACCCTTGAGGTGCGTATGAACGCAACGCAACCCCCGCAGACGACTGCGTCCGAGGGCGTAGCCGGAGAGGTCGGGGATGACAATTTGCCGGTCGTCGCCGACGATGACGTAGAGAATGGTCCCCGCCCGGTCGATTATTACCCCGAGCTGACGCTGCAGATCAAAGGAGCGCTCCGTCAGATAGCGCGCCAGTTCACCCGTAATGACCTGGTCTACAGGAACACGTCGGCGGTGGATCCGTTCGAGCGCCTGAAGCTGGCTCGACTTGAGGCCGGTGAGATTACCGTGCAGCACGCCGGCCTACCCGAGACAAAAAAAGGGTCCCGGAGGACCCTTTTCGAAGAGATGCGGAGGCGCCATTATCCGGCGGAAACCACGAAGTTGAAGCCGGCATCGACGAAGTGGACTTCGCCGGTGACACCGCTGGAAAGGTCGGAGAGGAAATAGACGGCCGACTTTCCCACTTCCTCCTGGGTGACGGTGCGCCGCAGCGGGGCGTTGTCGTCCATCAGGCCGATTTTCGCCTTGAAGTTGGCGATGCCGGAAGCGGCCAGGGTTCGGATCGGTCCGGCGGAGATGGCGTTGACCCGGATTCCTTTCTCTCCGAGTTCGGCCGCCAGATAGCGAGTCGACGACTCCAGCGCCGCCTTCGCGACACCCATGATGTTGTAGTTGGGAACGGCGCGGGTGGCGCCGAGGTAGGTCAGGGTAACGATGCTGCCGCCGTTCGGCATCAACGGTACGGCACAGCGGGTAACCGCCACCAGCGAGTAGGCGCTGATGTCCATGGCCAGCTTGAACCCGTCGCGACTGGTCTGGCTGAAGGGTTTTTTGAGGTCCTCGCGGTTGGCAAAAGCGACGGCGTGGACAACGAAGTCGATGGTTCCCCACTCCTGCTGCAGAGTCGAAAAGACCGCCTCGATTTCAGCGTCGCTGGCCACATCGCAGGGGAGAATCAGCGTGGAGCCGAGGCTCTCGGCCAACGGCCGCACCCGCTTCTCCAGCGCCTCGTTGAGGTAGGTGAAGGCCAGTTCGGCCCCTTCTTCCTTGAGCTTCTGGGCAATCCCCCAGGCGATGCTCATATCGTTGGCGACACCGAAAATAATGCCGCGTTTGCCCGTCATCAGTCCCATTCCTGCTTCCTCCTTTTGATGCCTTTGAGAAAGGCACTTTTAGCAGATAGCAGCGCATAAAGCAAGCAATTTGACCGTCGCCGACGGTCTAACGGGCGATCGGCGCCCGGGCGGTTCGGGCGCCCAGAAGCTTAAGGAGTTCATCGGCCTTCTTGTAGCCGGGCATGATCCGGCCGTCAGGCAGCACGAGGGTGGGGGTCGAATTGATCCCGAGCTTCTCAACCAGGGCCAGGGTATCGTCAACCGCTTTGGTTTCGCAAAGAGGGGGCGGCACCATCTTGCCGGCGAAGCTGTCTTCGAGCATCGCCAGCGAGCGGTTGCAGATAATACTCTTGGCGATCGTGTAGGCATTGGGATGCATTTTCAGGGGAAAGAGCTTGATCTGGAAGGCGATCTCCGGATCGCGCCGCACCACCTCCTGTAGTTCGGTGTGCAGTTTCTTGCAGTAAGGGCATTCGGGATCGGTGAAGACGATCACTTTCGTTTTCGCCGAGGGTTTGCCCAGCAGCAAGGCATCGCCAAGGGGTATCTGGGCAAGATCGACCCTCTTCTCCTCGGTGCTGCGACCGCCCGTGATGTTCTCGCCGTCCTTGAGGCGGATGATATTGCCGGCGACCACGTAGCCCTTGGAAAAGTCGATAAAAAGCGGGAAGCGCCTCTTGTCCTTTTCGACCTCGACCAGCCAGAGACCGGGTATCTCGGCAAGTTCGACCTTGAGTACCTTGTCGACGTTCCCTTTGAAAAGGGTGGTCGCTTCCTGCACGCTCAGACTGTGGCAGTCGGCGCAGTTGCCGGCGCCGCAGCCTTCTTCCATGAAGGCCTGGACGGGAACGGCAACAAGAAGAAGGAACAGCAGAAACGGCAGCACGATTGTTTTCATGTCATCTTTCCTCATAATGGGATCGGATATCCCTGGCCGCGGGGTTTGGCGGCGGCAAGGAACAATCGGAGGTATTCTACACCGATGGCCTTCTTTTTGGCAACCTGAAGGCAAAATGCCGTTGACAACCCCGGCGGCGGATAGGACAATTTCGCCGGCCGCCAGCCGTGGACAAGTACGGTAAGAAACTGCAATCCCTCAATACTCAGGGAAAACAATGGACTGGATCACCCTGCTCGGCATCGCCGTGGCACTGGCGATGGACGCCTTCGCCGTAGCTCTCGGCACCGGCATGACGCTGGAGCGGCTCACCGGTCGTCACCTCTTCCGCCTCGGCTTCCACTTCGGTCTTTTTCAGGCCCTCATGCCGGTCGTCGGCTGGCTGGCGGGTCTCACCGTTCAGCGCTGGATCACCGATTTCGACCACTGGATCGCCTTCGGCCTGCTCGGTTTCAT
>DATBML010000214.1:0-6904 GCA_036554885.1 Desulfuromonadales bacterium | reverse complement strand
CGAGGCGGCGCAGCGCTGCGATTTCCTTATCCTGCTCGGCGCCATGGCCGGCGAGACCGCCGCAGGAGCCCGGCAGCAGGGGATGCCGGCCGACCGCGTGCAGATTGTCTCCTCCCACGTGGAGGCGGCCGACCGGCTGCGTTCCCTGCTGCGGCCGGGAGATCGGCTGCTGGTCAAGGGGTCGCGCGGCATGCGAATGGAGAAAGTTGGGGCCGCACTGCGGGATTCGGAAAATTCTTTAGCCGCCGGCAACGGTTAGGGGCCGCCCATGCTATATCACCTCCTCTATCCCCTGCATACCGAATTCTCGGCCCTCTACGTGTTTCGCTTCATCACGTTCAGGACCATCTATGCCACCATCACGGCGCTGGTGATTTCGTTCATCTTCGGTCCCTGGCTGATCAACAAGCTCTCCAGCCTGCAGATTGGCCAAACGATTCGCAAGCTGGGTCCCGAATCGCATTTCAAGAAGGAGGGGACACCGACCATGGGCGGTGCCCTGATTTTGCTGGCGATCGTCTTGCCGACTCTGCTCTGGGCCGACCTGACCAACGTCTATGTCTGGGTGGTGCTGCTGGTGACGGTCGGGTACGGCGTGATCGGCTTCATCGATGATTATCGCAAGGTGAAGCTGAAAAACAGCGACGGCATCTCGCCCCGCCAGAAGATGTTCTGGCAGTTGCTGATCGCGCTGGCGGCGGGCTGGCTGCTCTACGTTTATCCGCCGTTTCAGACGACGCTGACCGTTCCCTTCTTCAAAGCGGTGAGTCCGGATCTGGGGATGTTCTACATCCCCTTCGCCATGCTGGTCATTGTCGGAGCGAGCAACGCCGTCAACCTGACCGACGGACTGGACGGGCTGGCGATCGGGCCGATGATCATCGCCTCGGGCACCTACCTGCTCTTTGCCTACGTCACCGGCCATGCCCGGGTGGCCGAATACCTGCAGATCAGCAGTGTCCAGGGGGCGGGCGAGCTTTCCGTGCTTTGCGGCTCAATGGTCGGGGCCGGCCTCGGCTTTCTCTGGTTCAACAGCTACCCCGCCCAGGTCTTCATGGGCGACGTCGGCTCGCTTTCCCTGGGTGGGGCGCTCGGCACTATCGCGGTGATCACCAAGCAGGAGATTGTTCTGGTCATTGTCGGCGGCATCTTCGTCATGGAAGCGCTTTCGGTGATTTTCCAGGTGACCTCCTTTCGGCTCTACGGCAAGCGAATTTTCCGCATGGCCCCGATCCATCACCATTTCGAGCTTAAAGGGTGGCCGGAGCCGAAGATCATCGTGCGGTTCTGGATCATCAGCATCATCCTGGCCCTGGTGGCCCTGTCGACATTGAAGTTGAGATAGTATGCGGCGTGATTTTTCCGGACAAAAAGTCGTCGTCATCGGCGCCGGTGCAACCGGGCAGTCCCTGACCCGCTATTTTTGCCGGCGCGGGGCGGGAGTCATCCTTTCGGACAGCCGCTCGGCCGAACGGGTCGGTGCCCTCAGGGAGCTTCGTGAGTTGGGCGTTCGCCTTGACCTCGGCGGACACACACCGGAACTTTTTCTGGCTGCCGACCTGGTGGCGGTTAGCCCCGGCGTGCCGCTGACCGTGCCGGCGCTGGCCTCGGCGATGCAGGCAGGGGTAAGGGTGCTCGGCGAGATCGAGATCGCTTTCGGCGAACTCACTGCGCCGCTGGCGGCGATCACCGGGACCAACGGCAAGTCGACGACAACGACGCTGATGGGTGAGATGTTCAGCGCCTGGGGCAAGCGGACCTTCGTCGGCGGCAATCTGGGGACCCCGCTCATCGAGGCGGTCGACGAGGACTGGGACTGGCTGGTCGCCGAGCTTTCCTCCTTCCAGCTCGAGGCGATTTGCGATTTTCGTCCGCGCTATGCGCTGCTGCTCAATATCACCGAAGATCACCTCGACCGCTACCCCGACATGGCGAGCTACGTCGCCGCCAAGATGCAGGTCTTTGCCAACATGAGCGCGGCCGATGTCGCCGTGCTCAACGCCGAGGACCCTCTGGTCATGTCGGCTGCTGCCGATATCCGGCCGCGCCGGATCCTCTTTTCTTCGCGTCGAGCGCTCCCTGAAGGGATGGGCCTGGACGGGGAGGAGATCGTCTGGCGTTTTGCCGGGGCGGAGCAGCGTTTTCCCCTGGCGATGCTCCAGCTCAAGGGACTGCACAACGTCGAAAACGTCATGGCTGCCCTGATCCCGCCGCTCCTCGAGGGGTGTCCGCCCGAGGTCGCCTGGTCGGCCGCCTGCCGCTTCGCCGGCCTTGCCCACCGCATGGTGCCGGTGCGGCTGCTCGACGGCGTGACTTGGTACAACGACTCCAAGGGAACCAATGTCGGCAGCGTGGTGAAGAGCCTGGCCGGCCTGGCCGCGCCGGTGACCCTGATTGCCGGCGGCAAGGACAAGGGGGGAGACTATGCACCTCTCGTTCCCCTGGTGCGGGAGAAGGTGGTGAACCTGATTCTGATCGGACAGGCTGCCCCCCGCATCGCAGAAGCGCTGGGACAGCTGACCCGCACCGAACGGGCCGATTCGCTGGAGGCGGCAGTGTTCCGGGCGCGAGAACTCACTCCGCCGGGAGGCTCGGTGCTGCTCTCGCCCGGCTGCTCCAGCTTCGACATGTTCAAGAGTTACGAGGAGCGCGGCGACGTTTTCACGCGTGCCGTCATGGCCCTGCCGGAGAAGGAGACGGTCTAGCCGATGGAAGTGCGCAAGGGGCACGACATGACGATCCTTCTGCTGGCGGTGGTGCTCACCTGCTTCGGCGTCGTCATGGTCTACTCCTCCTCCTCTATCATGGCGGCCAAGCGCTTTGGTGACGGCCTGTATTTTCTTAAACGGCAGGGATTGTATGCCGTGCTCGGCTTTGCCCTGATGGCGACCGTGATGCGCATCGATTACCACCACTTGCGCCGCCTGGTGATACCGTTCTTCCTCTGCTGCGCAGTGCTGCTGGTGGCGGTGCTGATTCCCGGGGTCGGCACTCATGCCGGCGGCGCCGCCCGCTGGATCCGGCTGCCGGGTTTTTCGATTCAGCCCGCCGAATTGGCGAAGCTGGGGCTGATCCTCTACATGGCCCACTCCCTGGCCAAGAAGAGGGAGAAGATCAAAAGCTTCAAGCTCGGCTTCATCCCCTACATGGTGGTGCTGGCCGTGCTCCTCTTCCTGATGCTGCTGCAGCCCGACCTCGGCGGCGCCCTGACGCTTGGAGTGGTGGCCATGGTGATGCTGCTGGTCGCCGGAACGCGCCTCTCCTATCTCCTGTCGGTGGTGATTCTGGCGGTGCCGTTTCTCTACTTCGCGGTGATGAATGTCGCTTATCGGCGCAAGCGGATCCTGGCATTTCTCAACCCGTGGGAGGATCCAACCAACACCGGCTTCCAGATCATCCAGAGCTGGATCGCCTTCGGCACCGGCGGCCTCTTCGGCAACGGCCTCGGCGAGGGGAAACAGAAGCTGTTTTACCTTCCCGAGGCGCATACCGACTTCATTTTTTCGGTGGTCGGGGAGGAGCTCGGTTTTGCCGGCGTGCTGGTCATCGCCGCAATGTTTCTCGTTCTGGTCATGCGCGGGATGCGCGCCGCCCTCGGGGCTCCGGACGACTTCGGCCGTTACCTTGCCTTCGGGGTGACGATCCTGCTGGGTCTTGAAGCGTTCGTAAATATGGCGGTGGTTATGGGATTGCTGCCGACCAAGGGGCTTGCCCTGCCGTTCCTCTCCTATGGCGGGACCAGTCTGCTCACGACGCTGCTGGCGGTGGGGATACTGCTCAACATCTCCAGCCAGGCGACGGGAGAGGTGCGATGAGGATGCTGCTGGCCGGTGGCGGCACCGGCGGTCATCTCTTCCCGGCCGTGGCCATTGCCCAGCGACTGCTCGAAACCGAATACGGAGGTCAGGTGCTGTTCGTCGGGACCGCACGGGGAATCGAGGCGAGCATTCTGCCCAAACTTGGGCTGTCGCTCAGGACCATCGATATCAGCGGATTCGTTGGCAAGGGGCCGGCGGCAAAGCTGGCCGTCCTGCCGCAGCTGTTCAGAAGTGTGCGCCAGTCGCAGCGCATCCTCGAAAATTTTCGCCCGGATGTGGTGGTGGGGGTCGGCGGTTATGCCTCGGCTCCGGTGCTGCTGGCGGCGAAGCTGAAGGGGGTGCCATTCCTGATTCATGAACAGAACGCCTGGCCCGGCCTCGCCAACCGCCTGCTCGCTCGCTGGGCAGAGCGGGTCTGCCTCTCCTTCGCCGATGCCGACCGGGCCTTCCATCGCGGGCGGACGGTTCTGACCGGCAACCCGCTGCGCCGGGGGATGGAGGATTGTCCGCCGGTACCCGAAGGGGACCCGCAACTGCTGATCTTCGGCGGCAGCCGGGGGGCGCGGGCGATCAATCAACTGGTGGTGCAGGCGCTTCCGCTGCTGGAAGGTTTCCGCGGGCGGTTGCGCATCGTTCACCAGACCGGCGCCGAGGAGTTGGAGAGCGTTTGCCAGGGTTATCGGCAGGCGGGCTGGGAAGACGCCGGCGTGGTGCCCTTCATCGACGACATGGCCGCCGCCTATGCCGCGGCTCACCTGGTCATCTGCCGGGCGGGAGCGACCACTATCGCCGAACTGACTGCCTGCGGCCGGCCGGCGATCCTGATCCCCTTCCCGTTTGCCGCGGCTGACCACCAGACGGGAAACGCCCGGGCACTGGCCCATCGCGGCGCGGCCCTGCTGCTTCCTCAGGCCGACCTGACGGCGGAGCGGCTGGCTACGGTGATCGGCGACCTGCTCGCCGACCGGCAGCGCCTGCTGACGATGGCGGCCACCGCCCGATCCCTCGGCCGGCGGGGCGCTGCCGATTTGATTCTGGAGGAATGCCGGGCGATAGCCCGCTAATCCTTGACTGGTAAAACCTGACGGGTGCATAGCGTATGTATGGAAAAATTCGCAAAATTCATTTCGTCGGCATCGGCGGCATCGGCATGAGCGGGATCGCCGAGGTTCTGCTCAACCTCGGCTACGAGGTGTCGGGCTCGGACCTGCGGGAGACGGAGATCACCCGGCGGCTGGCGGAACTCGGTGGAATGATCGCCTACGGCCACCGGGCGGAGAACATCGTTGCGGCCGATGTGGTGGTCACCTCCACCGCCGTCAAGACCGACAACCCCGAGGTCGTTGAGGCCCATCGCCGCCTCGTCCCGGTGATCCCCCGCGCCGAGATGCTTGCCGAGCTGATGCGCATGAAATACGGCATTGCCGTGGCCGGTACACACGGCAAGACGACCACCACCAGCATGGTCGCCACTGTCCTTTCGCACGGCGGCATCGACCCGACGGCTGTGATCGGCGGCCGACTCGATTCCCTGGGCTCCAACGCCAAGCTGGGGCAAGGCAAATTCCTGGTGGCCGAAGCGGATGAGTCGGACGGTTCCTTTCTCAAGCTGTCGCCGACCATCGCCGTGGTGACCAACATCGACGCCGATCATCTCGACTATTATCGGGACCTCGAGCAGATCAAGGAGACTTTCGTCGACTTCATCAACAAGGTTCCTTTCTTCGGCCTGGCTGTCCTCTGTCTCGATGACGCGAACATCCAGTCGCTGATTCCCCAGGTGAAGAAACGTTTCGTCACTTATGGGCTGAACACCCAGGCCGACTACAACGCCGCCGACATCGAGCATCGCGGCGACCGCACCGCCTTCAGCGTCCACTGCCGCGGTGAGTATCTCGGCCGCCTTTCCATTCGCATGCCCGGCCGGCACAACGTGCTCAATGCCCTGGCGGCGGTGGCGGTGGCTCGTGAACTCGAACTCCCCTTCGGCACCATCACCGAGGGGTTCCAGGATTTCGGCGGCGTGCAGCGTCGCTTCCAGATCAAGCACGATGCCGGCGGAATCATGGTGGTCGACGACTACGGCCACCACCCGGCCGAGATCAAGGCGACTCTGGCGGCTGCCCGCAGCGGCTGGGAGCGGCGGCTGATCGTTGTGTTCCAGCCGCACCGCTACACCCGGACACGGGCTCTGTTCGACGAGTTCGTCACCGCCTTCTACCAGGCCGACCAGGTCGTGGTGATGGATGTCTATGCCGCCGGTGAAGAGCCGATTCCAGGTGCCGAAGGGCGGGGTCTGGCGGAAGGAATCGCCAGCCATGGCCACCGGGATACCCGGTTCATTGGCGAGCGCGATGCCGTGGTCGAACATCTGCTGGGTGTGGTGCAGCCTGGAGACATCGTCATCACCCTCGGCGCCGGCAGTGTCTGGCAGGTCGGTGAGCAACTGGTACGGCAACTCCGGGAAAAAGGCTGAAGTGGGCGAAAAGCTCTTTGAAATTCTGCGCTCCCGACTGCAGGGGAAGGTCATTGCCGACGAGCTTCTCTGCCGGCATACGACCTGGCGGGTCGGCGGTCCGGCCGACCTCTTCATCGTACCGGCTGACCGGGCAGAGCTGGTTTCCGCTCTGCAGTTGCTCGCGGAGGCCGGCGTTCCCTGGATCGCCATCGGTGTCGGCAGCAACCTGCTGGTCCGCGACGGCGGTGTCCGCGGGGCGCTGCTGCATACCGGCGGCCTGCGGCGGTTTGCGTTCGCTGAAAATGGCAGGGTGCTGGTCGAAGCCGGGGTGCCGCTGATGACGCTGATTCGGGAAGCTGCCGCCCGTGGCCTTTCCGGCCTCGAGGCGCTGGCCGGAATACCCGGAACGATGGGCGGCGGCGTCGTCATGAATGCCGGGGCCGCCGGACAGGAAATTTCGGATGTGGTGGTCGAGGTGCACCTCGCCGGTCCGCAGGGCGAAGAAAAGTGGGGGAGCGAGAGTTTGCACTTCGCTTATCGCGGATCGAACCTTCCCGCTGACCGGGTGGTGGCGGCGGCGACGTTGCAACTTCGAGCTGCGGATCCGGCCTGTCTCGATGAGGAAATC
>DATBML010000142.1:0-7884 GCA_036554885.1 Desulfuromonadales bacterium | reverse complement strand
GGCGCCGCCCCGGCGCCGGCAAACCTTTACGAAGAAGGGGCGTTGCGACAGGTCACCGGTCCGACGATGCGGCCCGGAGGTTTGGAGTTGACCGACCGGGCCGTCGAATTCTGCCGCTTCGCCGCCGGCGCGCAGCTTCTCGACGTGGGCTGCGGCGCCGGGGCTACCGTCGAGCATCTGCGCGAACGTTACGGCTTTGCCGCCAGAGGGGTGGACATCTCCCGGAAGCTCATCTCCGAAGGTCTGGGCCGCAACCCTGCGCTGCCGCTGGCGGCAGGGGGAGCCGAAGCGCTTCCTGTCCATGGGGAGAGCCTGGACGGCCTCTTCTGCGAGTGCGTCCTTTCCTTGGTGGAGAGCCCTCTCGGGGCGCTGGCCGAGTTTCACCGGGTGCTCCGCGCCGACGCCTTGCTGATCCTCAGCGACATGTACGACCGGGGAGCGGCAGTCCGGGAGGAGATGGTGACGCGACTTGCCGAAAGCGGATTCTCCACCCTCCTCTGGGAGGACCATACCCTGCGCCTCAAAGAACTGGCAGCCCGCCTGGTTCTCGCCCACGGCTCTCTGGATGGGTTCTGGTGCAATGCCGTCGGCGCCGGGAAGAGGCCGGGGTACTATCTGCTGATCGCACGCAAAGACTGACGAGGGAGGGTGAAACGTGGACCAGACCCTGTTGAGAATGATGGAGTTTCGCTATAAGGGCTACTACTGCAGCCAGATCCTCCTGCTGCTGGCCCTGGAGGCCCAGGGGAAAAGCAATCCCGACCTGATCCGTGCCATGGGGGGGTTGGCCCATGGTTATGGCTCCGAAGAGGGGGTCTGCGGCACCCTGACCGGCGCCGCCTGCCTGATCGGCCTCTATGCCGGCAAAGGGATCGACGGCGAAGACGAGGACGAGCTCCTGAAGGATCTGCTGAAGGATCTGCAGGATTGGTTCATCCAGACCTACGGCGCCCAATACGGCGGCATCACCTGCGAGGCGATCATGCGCGGGGGAACCGAGATCCGGCAGGCCTGCGGAGCCGTCGTGGCGGAGACCTGGGCCAAGGCGACGGAGCTTCTGACTGCCGCCGGCTTCGATATCAGCGCCGGGAGAGACTAGCCTTACATGCAGGAGCGAAACATGATTGAACCGTCTGGAGCCGAACCGACGGCCACCGAAAGCCTTTGCCCCTGCTGCCTGGCGCGGATTCCGGCTGAGCGGCGGCACGAGGGTGGCGAGGTCATCCTCGTCAAGAGTTGCCCGGAGCACGGCGAATTCCGGACCCCGATCTGGCGGGGCGGGCCTCCCCTCGGCGCCTGGTCGCGACCCAAAGCGGCGGTTCGGGCTTCCGTGGGCCATCCCGGAGTGGAGCGGGGCTGTCCGTTCGATTGCGGCATCTGCCCGGAGCACCGGCAGCAGTCCTGCACCGTGCTTCTGGAAGTGACCGGTCGCTGCAACCTGGCTTGTCCGGTCTGTTTCGCCGATGCCGGCCCGCAGGCCGAAGCCGATCCCTCCCTGGCGACCATTGCCGGCTGGTACCGGACGGCGCTGCTGAAAAGCGGACCACACAACATCATCCAGCTCTCCGGCGGCGAGCCGACGGTCCGCGATGACCTACCGGCCATCGTTGCTCTGGGGCGAGAGCTGGGTTTCCCTTTCATTCAGATCAACACCAACGGCGTGCGGCTGTCCGCCGACCCGGAGCTTGCCGGGGCGCTGAAGCGGGCCGGGCTCTTTTCCGTCTTCCTCCAGTTCGACGGCACCGAGGATGAAATCTACCGGGCAGTCCGGGGACGCCCCCTGCTCGAAGAAAAACTGCGGGCCATCGAGCATTGTGCGGCGGCAGGCCTCGGCATCGTCCTGGTTCCGACCCTCGTGCCGGGAGTCAACACGGGAAATGTCGGCGCTATCCTGAAACTGGCCCTGGAACTGGCGCCGGCGGTACGCGGGGTTCATTTCCAACCCGCCAGCTACTTCGGCCGCCATCCCGAGCCGCCCTCAGGCGACGCCCGCATGACGCTCCCCGACCTGATGCGAGCCATCGAGGAGCAAACCACCGGCCTGATGAAGGTGGAGCACTTCCGCCCACCAGGGTGCGAGCACCCTCTCTGCTCGTTCCATGGCAATTTCCTCCGCCTGCCGGGCGGCGAGCTTCAGGCCCTGACCCTGCACGCTCCGGCCTGTTGCTGCGCTTCACCGGAACCGGAGAACAGGGGGACCGGCCGGGCGGTCTCCTTCGTCACCAGGCTGTGGGCCGCCCCCGCGGCTGCCGAAAGCCTTGGCGTAATGGACAGCCTGGATGCTTTCCTGGAAAACCACCGCTCCAACACCTTCGCCGTCTCCGCCATGGCCTTCCAGGACGTCTGGAATCTCGACCTGGAGCGGGTCCAGGAGTGCTGCATCCACGTAGCCGCACCCGACGGCCGGATGATTCCCTTCTGCCTCTACAACCTTACCGCCGCCGACGGGCGCCCCCTTTACCGGAACAAATTGCCATGACCGGAACACCGCTGGAACCGTGGATCAGGACCAAAATCGGCCTGCCGGCGACGCAGCCGCTGACCCGGGCGGCCCTGGAGAGCTACCAGTTGCGAAAGCTGCAGGAGACCGTGGAGTACGCCCGGCAGCACAGCCCCCTTTATCGCTCTCTTCTTCAGTGGATAGGCGGTGAGGAGCTCACCTCTCTGGCGGACATCGCCCGGCTCCCCTTCACCACCGCCGCGGACCTCCGGGAGGATGAGCTCCGCTTCCTCTGCGTCTCCCAGGGAGAGATCGAGCGGGTGGTGACCCTCCACAGCTCGGGGACTACGGCGCCGCCCAAACGGCTCCACTTCACCGCCGAGGATCTGGAACTGACCGTCGACTTCTTCCACCACGGGATGTCCACATTGGTGAAACCGGACGAACGGGTGCTGATCCTCATGCCCGGAGAACTGCCGGGCAGCGTCGGCGATCTGCTGGTCAAGGGGCTCGGGCGGATGAACGTCGCAGGGATCATGCACGGGCTGGTCCGTGATGCCGGTGAAGTCCTCGACAGAATCGCGGCCGAGGAGATCGACTGCCTGGTGGGGCTTCCCGTCCAGGTGCTTGCCTTGGCCAGACACCCGAACGCCGCCCGCCTTGCGCCGGGTCGCCTCAAGAGCATACTGCTCAGCGCCGACTACGTACCGGCGGCCGTCGTCCGCGAGCTTACCGCCGTCTTCGGTGCCGCCGTCTTTAATCACTATGGGATGACCGAAATGGGGCTCGGCGGCGGGGTTGAATGCCGCCATCTCTGCGGCTACCACCTGCGGGAGGCCGACCTCTTCTTCGAAGTGGTCGACCCGGAGAGCGGCCACCCCCTGCCTGAGGGAGAACTCGGGGAGGTAGTTTTCTCCACCCTGACTCGGCGCGGCATGCCCCTCATCCGCTACCGGACCGGCGATCTGGCGAGATTCCTGCCGGACCCTTGTCCCTGCGGCACCGTTCTGCGCCGTCTGGAGCGGGTGCGGGGGCGGCTGGCCGGCGAGGTTCGGCTCGGGAACGGCTACCCGCTCAATATCACGGAGCTCGACGAGGCGCTCTTCACCTTGCCGTTTCTCCTCGACTACCAGCCCATGGTCAGCAGCCGCGACGGCCAGGCCTGCCTGGATGTCGCTATCGAGACCCGGGAAATCGCCGACGAGGATGCCGCCGCCCTGGTGCGCCGGGCGCTGCTGGAGGTTCGGGCTGTGCGCAGGGCCGTTGCTGAAGGGAGGCTGGTGCTGGGAACCGTCGGCCGTGGCGCCTTCGCAAGATCGATAAGCATAAAGCGAACGGTCATTGACCAAAGAAAGGAACAGCCATGTTGATTTCATGGGCGATAGATGCCATTTGCCCGGAACTGGAGCGGGGCAAGGAACTGGTGCTGGCGACGGTCATCAGCAAGTCCGGTTCGGCCCCCTGCCTGGCCGGCTCGAAGATGATCGTGCACGGGGACGAATCCTTCCTCGGCACCATCGGCGGCGGGGCACTGGAAGCGGAAGGGCAGAAACGGGCCGGAGAGGTCTTCCGCAGCGGGTTCTCGCAGATCTTCACCTTCGATCTTTCCGGCCGGGACGCGGCCAGCATGGCGATGATCTGTGGCGGGCGGGTGGAGGTATTTCTGGAGTTGATTGGTCCCGATCCGGTTAACCGAAAGGTCTTCCAGGGCGTGCGGAAAGCCTTGGCGACAGGGGAAAAATGCTTCATGGTCGCCGACCTGGGGGAGGCCGACGCCGACATCCGGCGGATCAGCCGCTGCCTGGTGAGGGAGGACGGCACGGTGACAGGGGAGTTCAATCACTCCGCAGACTGGCTGGCCACCCTGGCGCAGCAGGCGCACCGCTCCACCTACCCGGTTCTCTCCTCCCTTGGGAACCGGCGCTTTCTCGTTGAACGCTGCTACATCCCCAGCACCGTCTACATCTTCGGCGCCGGCCATGTCTCCCAGCATGTGGCGGAATTGGCCGGCAAGGTGCAATTCGAGACCGTGGTGCTCGACGACCGGGAGGACTTCGCCAATCGCGAGCGGTTCCCAGCGGCAAGCGACGTCGTCGTCCTCGACTCCTTCGCGGACGGCTTCAAGGGACTGGAGCTGGGCGGTGACAGCTATGTGGTCATCGTCACCCGAGGCCACACCCATGACCGAACCGTCCTGGAGCAGGCCTTGCGAACGAAGGCGGGCTACATCGGCATGTTGGGGAGCAGGAAGAAGAGCATTGAAATCCGCAAGGCCCTTCTGGCCGAAGGGTTCACCGAAGAGGATGTGATGCGGTTCAACTGCCCGATCGGCCTGGATATCGGTGCCGAAACCACGGCCGAGATCGCGGTCAGCATCGTGGCGGAGCTGATCCAGGCCCGGGCCGCACGGGGGCAATAGATGCCGACCGCCGTAGCAGCGATCATCCTCGCCGCCGGCTACTCCTCGCGCATGGGGGCGTTCAAACCACTCTTGCCCCTGGCCGGCGCCAGTGCCCTGGAGCGTGCCGTCGGCCTCTTCCGGGAGGCCGGAGTCGGCGACGTTCGTGTCGTGACGGGCCACCGGGCGGCGGAACTGGGACCGCTGCTGAAGCGCCTCGGGGTACGCCCCATTTTCAACCCGGATTATCCGGAGGGGATGTTCAGCTCGGTCGCAACCGGCTTTTCCTCCCTGGAGGAAAAAATTTCCGCCTGCTTCGTCCTCCCCGTCGACCTGCCGCTGGTGCGTCCGGCGACGGTGCACCGCCTGTGGCAGACCTTCGCTGAGGCGCCGGCGGCGGTCCTCTATCCCACCTTCGGCGGGAAACGCGGCCATCCGCCGCTGATCGCCGGGGAGGCGGCGCGCCGGCTTCCCGGCTGGACAGGGGAAGGGGGGCTCAAGAGGGCGCTCGGCCAGTGGGAGGCACAGTCCCGGGAGGTGGTGGTAGCGGACGAACTGATCCTGCGGGACATGGACAGCCCCGAGGATTTCCAGCGCCTGCAGCGGCGGGCGGAGCGCCTGGAGATCCCCAAGATCGCCGAGTGCCGGGAACTGCTGAGGCTGAGCTATGCCTCCGACGACCCGATCGTCCGGCACTGCGAGGCAGTGGCACGCCTGGCCGTCGAAATAGGGACGGAACTCAACGCCACTGGCGCCGACCTCGATCTCGAACTGCTGGAAGCGGCGGGACTTCTGCATGATCTGGCCCGGAGCGAACCGGCGCATGCCCGGGTCGGGGCCGAGCGCCTGCGAGCCCTCGGCTTTACGGCTGTGGCCGAGGTCGTGGCCGTCCACATGGACCTGCCGCTCCCCATCGGCGAAACGATTGACGAAGCGCAGCTCCTTTTCCTGGCGGACAAGCTGGTGCAGGGAGAGCGGCGGGTTTCCCTGGAAGAGCGCTTCGGCCCGGCGCGAAGGCGCCATCGCCGGGACCCGGCGGTCCGCTCCGGCATCGAACGCCGGCGGCAGACGGCGCAGACCATCCTGAACCGGTTGGAGAAGGCCCTGAACCCCATGACGGAAAGAACAGCCACACCATGAGAAGGAAGCGCGAGCAGCGCGGCTGCCGATCGATCTATCTGCTGCGCCACGGCGACTGCCGACAGGACGGCGTCAAGCGTTACCTGGGGCAGGCCGACCTGTCGCTCAACGCCGTCGGCCGGAGCCAGGCGCTGGCTTGGCAGCGGGAACTGGCCGCGGTGCCGCTGCAGCGCATCTTCTGCAGCGATCTCAGCCGTTCCTTCGAGACGGCCAGCATCATCGCCGCAGGGCAGAGCTGTGCGGTTCAGCCGCTGGCCAGATTGCGTGAGATCCACCTCGGAGCCTGGGACGGTTTGCCTATGGAGGAAGTGCGCCGCCTCTATCCCAGCGAGTTCCGCAAACGCGGCAGCGATCTGGTCTCCTACCGCACGCCTGGGGGAGAGTGCTTTGCCGATGTCGCGGCGCGAGTGATTCCATTGTTCGAGGAGATCGTCCGCGGCGTCGCGGGGAACGTGTTGATCGTCGGCCATTCCGGTGTGAACATGGTCCTGCTCAGCCATATTCTCGGCCTGCCGCTGGCGAACCTGTTCCGCATGCGCCAGGACTACGGCGGTCTGAACCTCATCGATTGCGGCCCGCAGGGAATGCGCCTGTTGGGCATGAACCTCGGCAACCTTGCGGTTCACCATCGGCGCGGCAAACCCTGTTGCCCGCCGCCAGGGTAGAGTGATAAAACAGGCCGCGGAGGTGATTTGAAATCAACTGGAGAGTCAACATGAGCGGTAGCGACAAGGTGTACAAGACGGTGCAGGAATATTACGGGACGATTCTTCAGGGGAAAAAGGATCTGCGCAGCAACGCCTGCTGCTCCGGCGAATCGCTGCCGAATGCGCAGCGCAGGATTCTGGCGCAGATCGACGACGAGATTCTCGACAAGTTCTACGGCTGCGGTTCGCCGATTCCACCAGTTCTGGAGGGATGCACCCTCCTCGACCTCGGTTGCGGCAGTGGCCGGGACGCCTACCTCGCCTCCGCCCTGGTCGGGCCGCAAGGCCGGGTGATCGGTGTCGACATGACCGCCGAGCAACTGGCCGTCGCCCGCCGGCATCGCGAGAGCCAGGCCAGCCGTTTCGGCCTGTCGCAGCCTAACGTTGAATTCCATCAAGGCTACATCGAAGACCTGGCGGCGCTGGGGATCGCCGATTCCTCTGTCGATGTCGTCATCTCCAACTGCGTCATCAACCTCTCGCCACAGAAGGAGCGGGTCTTCAGCGAAATTCTGCGGGTGCTCAAACCGGGCGGGGAGCTCTATTTCTCGGACGTCTTCAGCGGCCGCCGGGTCCCACCGGCGTTGCAGGACGACCCCCTGCTGCGCGGCGAATGCCTCGGCGGGGCACTCTACATCGAGGATTTCCGCCGCCTGCTGGGCAGTCTCGGCTGCCGGGACTACCGGGTGATCAGCAAGCGGCCGGTGACTATCGCCAACCCGGAGATCGAGGCCAGGGTCGGAGCGATCGATTTCTACTCGCTCACCGTGCGGGTCTTCAGGCTGCCGCAGTTGGAGGACATTTGCGAAGACTACGGCCAGGTAGCCATTTATCGCGGCACCATCCCCGACCATCCCCACCATTTTGTCCTCGACGATCACCACACCTTCCAGACCGGCCGGCCGATGCTGGTCTGCGGCAACACCGCGGCCATGGTCGGCGCCACCCGCTTCGCCCCGCACTTCCAGGTGATCGGCGACACCAGGGTCCACTACGGCCCCTTCGACTGCCGCCCGGCTGGCGGAGGCGAGGCGGGGGGCGGCAGATGCTGTTGAGAGGTGGCGATTGATGAGACAGCCTTTGTGAGTTCCCTCGCCTAGAGCCCAAGTTGGACTCGAACCTACAAGTTCTTGATTTTTGGCAGATTTATTCGGACGGGCTTTTGAGAAAAAATAGCAACAACAGCAAAGAGGCCGATT
>DATBML010000068.1:0-1543 GCA_036554885.1 Desulfuromonadales bacterium | reverse complement strand
GGGACCGGAGAGTTTCCGGATGCACCTGAAGTTCCCTGTTTTCCGCTGCCGCGACCATTCTCTGCGCCTGGATCTCGTCGATGACACGCTCTGCGGCGGCGTGAATCAGGGCAAAAATCTCATCCTTGCCTGCCGGATCGTAGTCGCGCAGCAGTTCGGCGAATCCCTTGATGCTGCCGGCCACATTGAGGATGTCGTGGAAGAAAATGTTCTCCAGAACGACCCGGCGCTTTTCGTGGCTGATATCGCTGACCGCGACGACGGTGAACTTTTCGCCCCGGTATTCGAGGGGGACAGACTGGACTTCCAGGTCCATTGCCTCCATCCGGTCCTGAACGCGGCGAGTGATGCGGCATTCGCGCACATCCTTTTTGCCGGCAAGCCCGGCAAGGATGGAAAGGACGGCGCCGCAGGTGCTGCAGTTTTCGGTGATCCCGCACCCGCCGTCGGAGCGGCAGGCATGGATGCAGGCGAGCGCCTCGCCGGGCCGCAGTCCGCTGAGCGGCCCTCGGCCCTCTCCCCCGAGCAGCGACTGCAGGGCCTGGTTGGCGTAGACGATCTGCCGGTGGGCATTGAGGATGGCCAGAATGCCGGGGACGGCATCGAGCAGGTGCCGGGTGAGGGTCTCGGCGGAGAAGTAGGCGACCTGCCGCCGCAGATCTACAGCCGCAGCACGCTCGGCGGGAGCGAACAGGGTCGGCATCCTGTGGCCGGGTGCGGCGACGGGTTGTGCGGCATCGATTCCAAACATGCTGCCTTTGTACTTCAGCTCCGCCGGCCCTGTCAATCCAATAGACGCGCCACTCTACAGACCGCTGGAATATAACGCCAAGGGGCAGAAGCCCCGCGGCCCCTGCCCCTTGCCATCGCCGGTTTCAACGGCAACCGCTACTTCTCGTTTTTCTCCGTCTCCTTCCCCGGCGCAAACTTCCGCAGCGCCTCCGCCATCTCCCGCAGGCGCCGGTCGACCAGGAAGTTCACCGTCCCCTCCGGCCAGCAGCCGTCCGGCTGGCGTTCGCCGGCCGGCCGGCCGGTGAGGATTTCGACCCCCTCGTCGACGGTGCCGACCGCCCAGATATGGAATTGCCCGTCGCGGACGGCGGCCACCACCTCGTCCTTCAGCATGAGATTCTTCACGTTCTGCGCCGGGATGATGACCCCCTGCTGGCCGGTCAGTCCCTTCGCCTTGCAGACCGCATAGAACCCTTCGATCTTTTCGTTGACCCCGCCGATCGGCTGGATCTGCCCGCGCTGGTTGACCGAACCGGTCACGGCGATCCCCTGTCGGAGCGGCAGCGCGGCCAGCGACGACAGCAGGCCGTAAAGCTCGGTGGAGGAGGCGCTGTCGCCCTCGACACCGGAATAGGACTGCTCGAAGCAGATGGAGGCGGCCAGGGTCAGCGGTTTGTCCTGGGCGAAGCGGTCGCCGAAGAACCCCGAAAGGATCAGCACCCCCTTGTCGTGGATCGGTCCGGAAAGCTTCGCCTCCCGCTCGATGTTGACCATCCCTCCCTTGCCGAGATAGGTACGCACCGTCACCCGC
>DATBML010000056.1:0-4747 GCA_036554885.1 Desulfuromonadales bacterium | reverse complement strand
CCAACCTTGGTCGCAACAAAAAAGGCCCCTGCGCAGGGGCATTTTTTGTTGTCGCGACTCCACCACCAGCAGCAGTCCGCCGCAGGGCAAGAGGGGACGTTTTTCCGGTTTGACATGCAGGAGGCATTTTAATACATTGGTCGGACCAATTCGACCAACCCTTACCAGGATCGACTGCCCATGTCATCAGCGTCCCTTCCCCCTGCCCGCCTGGCCTGGACCGTCTGGGGCCTCGGGGCCGCTCTCTACATCATCGGTTTCTTTCAGCGGGTCGCCCCCGGCGTCATGACCGCGGAGCTGATGAACGAGTTCAACCTCACCGCCGCCGCCCTCGGCAACCTGTCGGCCTTCTATTTCTACAGCTACGTGGCCATGCAGATCCCCACCGGCCTGCTTGCCGACGGCTGGGGGCCGCGCCGGCTGCTGACCGCCGGCGCCGCCGTGGCCGGCGTCGGCAGCCTCTGCTTCGCTCTCGCCGACGGCATGTTCTGGGCCTGCGCCGGCCGCCTGCTGGTCGGTGGCTCGGTGGCGGTCGCCTTCGTCGCCATGATGAAGCTCTCCAGCCACTGGATGGCGCCCCGCCAGTTCGCCCTCGCTTCCGGGATGGCCCTCTTCCTCGGCATCCTCGGGGCGGTCTTCGCCGGCACTCCTCTTCGCCTGCTGGTGGCCGCCTTCGGCTGGCGGCCGGTCATGCTCGCCGCCAGCGTCCTTCCCTTTGCCGTCGCCGCGGCAATCTGGCTCATCGTCCGCGACGATCCGCGGGAACGGGGTTATGCCAGCTACGCCCCCGACGTCCACGCCGAGGCGCCCCGCACCGGCATCATCGCCGGACTGCGCGAGGTCTTCGGCTACCGCAACACCTGGCTGCTGCTGCTCACCCCCGGCGCCGTCGCCGGCAGCGCCCTCGCCTTCGCCGGTCTCTGGGGAGTCCCCTTCCTGACCACCCACTACGGCCTGAGCGCGCCGCAGGCCGCAGCCGTCTGCTCGGCCCTGCTGCTCGCCTGGGCGGTGGGCGGCCCGGTCTTCGGCGGCCTCTCGGACCGGTTCGGCCGCCGCAAGCCGCTCTACGTTCTCGGCTGCGCGGTATCGGCCCTCGCCTGGGGAGTCATCATCCTCGTGCCGGGGTTGCCGCTGCCGCTGCTGATCGCCCTCCTCGTCACCGTCGGCTTCGCCGCCGGCTGCATGATCATCGGCTTCGCCTTCGCCAAGGAGTCGGTGCCGTCGCCGCTCGCCGGGACGGCGGCCGGGGTCTGCAACATGGGCTCGATGATGGGTCCGATGCTGCTGCAGCCTGCCGTCGGCTGGATGCTCGACCGGCAGTGGGGAGGGACGATGTCGGCCGGGGCCAGGGTCTACGAGCTGGGGGCCTTCCGCGCCGGATTCTCCCTGATGCTGGCCTGGACCGTGCTCGCCCTGGTGTGCGTGGTCCTGACGCGGGAGACCCACTGCCGGCAGAGGGGCTGAAGCAGCTCAGGGGCGGGTGTGAAAAGGGATTCGGGACTTAGGGCAGGTAGTAGGTGATTTCGTTGTGACCGACGAGAAACTGCAGTCCGGGCATCGGCGGACGCTCGCAGGGGACGCTCCCCCAATCCCGAAGAAGCTCTGCCGCGAACTCGCCGCAGTCGGGGGTGAGGAAGAGATCGAGACCGCCCTCTTCTCGCTCCCGCTGGAAAAGGGCCATCATGCGCGGTGCGCCGGCTGCGGAAAACGCTTCGGAGAAGGCCTCCGTGCGCCGCAGCGCCTCGCCGGCGGCGACCTGGGCGGGGGTGAGAGTGGAGCGGTACCAATTCATCGGTGAGACACTTTCAGCGCGGTCGTCTTTTCTGTCCTTCCAACCATGGGCCGACATTGGCCCCCTTTCTGTCTAGCCAAAATCCAGCTCCGCCCAGACTGGGCAGTGATCCGAAGGTCTCGCCATGCCGCGGATCTCATAATCGATGCCGGTTTCCCGGCAGCGCTCCTGCAGGCTGGTGGTGAGCAGGATATGGTCGATGCGCAGGCCGCGCCTGGGCTCGCTCTCGAAGCCGCGGCTGCGGTAGTCGAACCAGCTGAAGCGGTCGGTAACGGCGGGATGCTGGACGCGGAAACTGTCGTTCAGCCCCCAGTCCCTCAGGGCAGAGAACCACTCACGCTCTTCGGGCAGGAAGCTGGTCTTGCCGGCGCGCAGCCAGCGCCGGGCGTTCTCTTCGCCGATGCCGATATCTGCATCGACCGGTGCGATGTTGAAATCCCCCAGCAGGGCCAGCGACTGGGCGGGATCGCAGCGCTCGGCCAGGTAGTGCTGCAGGTCGGCGTAGAAGCGTCGCTTGTCCAGGAACTTGACCGGATGGTCGCGGCTTTCCCCCTGCGGGAAGTAGCCGTTGATAACCTGCAGCAGCTCGCCCGACGGCAGCCGGAAGCTGGCGCTGATCAGCCGCTTCTGCGCCCCGTCGCCGTACCCGGGAAACCCCGTCTGCACCTCGACCGGCGCCTGCCGGGAAAGCAGCGCCACCCCGTAGTGTGTCTTCTGCCCGTGAAAGGCGACCCGGTACCCGAGCGCCTCGATGGCCGCGACCGGGAAGTCGGCGTCCTGCACCTTGGTCTCCTGCAGGCCGATGATGGCCGGTCGGTGCTTCTCGACCAAGGCGGTGAGCTGGTGCAGGCGGGAGCGCAGGCCGTTCACGTTGAAGGAGACAAGCTTCATGTTCGGTCCTCCTGGTCTGGTCGGCACCGCCAGCGGCAAACCACCGGCATCCACGGCCAGAAAATGTCAGCACTTCCGGCGGAAATCCCCGTCGACACATCCTGCCGGCAGTAAGCGAGGAAAGCGGTCCTCAAGATACCCTGTACTCGGAAACCTGTCAAATGCTCAGGAGCCGGCTGTGGTGGCCGTAAAATAGGGCAGCTGGAGCGCAGAGGGGGTCAGCCGACGCCGGCGGCGGGCAGGGCTGCAAGATTGTCTGGCATTTTTCCTGCTTACAGACAGCTGAGACTGACACGAAAGAATGGATAATTCAAGCGGGGGAGGAAGCGATGCGCAGAACAGGATTGTTCAGTTTGCTGGCCATGGTGGCCGGAGCCCTGCTGTTGTCCGGTTGCCCCAACCCGGACCCGCCGAGTGCCGCAGGGACACTTGCGGTACGTATGGTCGATGCCGGTCTACCTGGTCTTGCCGGATTTTACGTGACCGTCGGCCACATCGATGTGCATCCGCAGGACGGCAACTGGAAAACGGTGCTGGTCCCACAAACAACCGTCAACCTGCTTGAGCTGGTCAACGGGGTACAGGTGAATCTGGGACTGACCGAGCTGTCGACCGGGCCATACACGGAGCTTCGCTTGGTGATCGGGAGCATCCCGGATGATACCCTGAACATCCTTGCCACACCCCACCCCTACGCCAACTATCTCATCGACGAATCCGGCCGGGTGCAGGAACTGAAGGTGCATGACGGCCTGCAGGCCGGTATCACGCTGGGGGACAGTTTCAGTATCGCCTCCGGTAAGACCACCATGCTGGTCCTCGCTTTCGGTGCGGCTCATTCGCTGGTGCGGGCCGACACCTCGGGTGAATACACGCTCCAACCGACCATCAAAGTCCTGACAGGAAGCAATCAGTGGGACAAAACAGCATCTTCTGAGGACGGCTGATTGGGCAATGGAACTGAGGGCGGCAGCTCTCAGGTCCTTGGCGCGATCCGCAGCACCGCCAACAGCCCTGCCGGTGCCCACCGCGGCCGTGGCCCTCGTTTTCGATCTCGAACTCGCCATGGCGGTGTTCGTGGTCGAAAATGTTCAAACCGCAGGGCATCAGTCCAAGGCCCCGATTCCAAGGTATAAGGTCACAGTGGAACCTTCAATAACGATGTCGGATTTTGGACCCAGGACTTGCGACCGCCCTCATGCCGCGCCGGGCGGCCAATTGAGTGCCCCCGCGGGACAACTCCCCGCGCAGACAGAGCACTTCAGGCAATCCCGCTCCTGCACTACCCCTGCCCCCTTATGCCTGACGATTGGCAGGTCGAAGGTGCATCTCTGCTCACACTTGCCACACTCGCGGCAGGAAGGGTCGATGCTGAGCTGGTACCTGCCAACGCCGAGGACGTTCGACAACGTCCCGACCGGGCAGACGGCGCACCAGGCGCGGGGATGAAAAATCACGGCGAGAACGACACCGATGACGGTGGTGATTGCGCACATCGACCAGAAGACGAGGCCCCAGTTGCCGAGATCGGCGGGGACGGCTGCGAGTCGCCAGACCATGAAGCCCATGAGCAGCGTGAAGATTCCCCAGCGCAGCGGCATCGAGCGCAGCATGGATGGGATACTCCGGCGGGAGGCCAGCGGCGCGATGAGACGGTCGAAGAAGCTTCCGCGCGGACAGAGGTTGCCGCAGACGTAGCGGCCGCGCCGTAGCCCGCCAGCGATGCCGAGAAACATCGCCGCCGGCACCGTGAAGCCGAGCCAGGGGTACCGCCATCCGAAGGCAATGGTGATAACGACGATAGGCGCCAGCAACCACTGACGCAGGCGCCTGGAGTCGCTTGTTGAAATCCTGTCATGAATGAGCGTGGCCATGAAAACCTTTTCACAAATCTATATGTTTGGATATATATGGATGTTTATATATTTATAGGTGAAAAAAAGCAAGCATATTCAGCCCGCCACGACGAGAAGGGCAGGGATTTCTCCCTGCCCTTCTCCTTCATACCTATTGTCGCAACCGAAAACTACGCTTCGGACTTCTCTTCGGTCGGCATTTCTGCTG
>DATBML010000041.1:0-2592 GCA_036554885.1 Desulfuromonadales bacterium | reverse complement strand
GTAGACGACGGTGCGTGCCCGGCAGAGGCGGCAGCCGTCAATGATCGAAGCATGGTTGAGCTCATCGGAGAAGATCACGTCGTCCTCGCCGAAGAGCCCTTGGAGAATGCCGGTGTTGGCGGCGTAACCGCTGTTGAAGAGGAGGGCGGCGCCGGTCCCCTTGAAGGCGGCCAGGCGCTCCTCGAGACGGGCATGCGGTGGCATCGAGCCGGAGATCAGCCGGCTGCCGCCGGTGCCGGCGCCGTAGCGCGCGGTCGCTTCGCAGGCCGCCTCGATCAGGGCGGGATGGCCGGCCAGGCCGAGATAGTTGTTGGAACAGAGCAGCAGCACCTCCCGTCCGCCGTGCAGGGCGTGCGGCCCCTGCAAGCCGTCGAGGGTGCGCAGGCTGCGCCGCATCCCCGCCGCGTCGAGCTGCGCCAGTTGTTGTCGCCACTTTTCCATGGCTATTCCTTCCAGGGAGAGGCGCCGTGCAGCGCCCCGATGCTGTCGACGAGCAGCACGGAGCGCTCGAGGTGTTCGATGAGTGCCGCCAGATCGAGACCTTCGCGGCGGACGAAGAAGGCCCGCCCACCCCGCTCCTCCCCCGGCGGCTTGAGGTGGGGGAACCGGACGTAGCCGAAGGCCGGGGCGGCGACATAACCGGCCGTGTAGTCGGGATCGTCAGACCAGCAGAGTTCGGCGACTATGCCGGGAACCGAGAGTACCTTGGCGGCGAGAACCAGCGCTTCGCGCACATGCGCGTTGTCGAGGCCCAAAACGGCCAGCCCCCGGCGCAGTTCCCCTTCGGCGGCCGGCGTCATGTCCATGCGGCTCGCCCGCACCCCGCGCTCTCGGTCCGGCTCCAGCCGCTGGCCGCTTTGCACATCGATCAGCATCGCTCCGCGCATGCTGCGACCGCCGGGCGCCGGACCCTCCGCCAACGCCGTCATGGCCACACGGGCGGCATCGGCGGCAACACCGGCACCGTCGAGAAAATGCAGCGCCGCCTGCCGCCCCTGCCGCCAGTCGGCAACGGTTACCGTACGCAGGTCGGGCAGTCGCCCCCGGCGCAGCACTGTCGGCGGGACCGCCTCGATGCTCAGCCGGACGGCATCGGCGACGCCGCGCGGATGTTCCAGGGCACGGCGCAGCAGTTCGGCGGCCAGACGTTCCAGCTCGGACGCCGGCACCAGGCGCTCGGCGCCGGAAAGATGGGCGCCGCCGCGGGAGGCGTGCATGCGGATGCTGAAGAGTTCCGGGGTCATGGAGCGGAAGCTAGCATGCGGCGGGAGAGTTGTCAACCGGGTAGTTGGTTAATGGTTGACAATTGATTTATGGTTTGATTTCCTGTCAAGCAGGGAGGAGGGTTGAGGTTCTGCAGCACCGGATGCTTCAGCCCAGCCCGAAGCACTCCAGCGCCTTTCCGGCAACCGCCCGGCCGATGGCGATCGATGCCGTGGCCGCCGGTGAAGGGGCGTTCAGCACGTGGATCATCCCCTCCGCCTCGACGATGCGGAAATCGTCGAGCAGTTTCCCCGCCGGGTCGAGCGCCTGCGCCCTGACCCCCGCCCCGCCGCGCACCACGTCCTCTTCCCGCAGGGCCGGGATCAGCCGCTGCAGGTCGCGGACGAAGGCGCTCTTGCTGAACGAGCGGCGGTATTCCTGCAGCCCGGTCAGCCAGTAGCGGCCGGCCAGCCACCAGAAGCCGCCGTAGGCGAAGGTCTCCAGGGTGTCGAACAGGGAAAAGCTGAGCCGGTGGTAGCCTTCGCGCCTGAAGGCCAGAACGGCGTTGGGGCCGGCCTCCACCCTGCCGTCGATCATCCGGGTGAAATGGACGCCGAGGAAGGGAAAGGCCGGGTCGGGGACGGGATAGATGAGGTTGCGCACCAGGCTGCGGCGTGCTTCGGCCAGTTCGTAATACTCACCGCGGAAGGGGACGATCCTGACTTGCGGATCGCTGCCGGCCAGACGGGCGACCCGGTCGCTCTGCAGGCCGGCGCAGTTGATAATAAAGCGGCTCTCCACCGCCTCACGGGAGGTCCCGAGGCGGAAACCGCCCGGCGTCCGGCGAATGCTCACCACCCGGCTCGCGGTGCGGATTTCTCCGCCCCGGCGGCGGACGACCGCTGCATAGGCTTCGGTCACCGCCACGTAATCGACAATACCCGTCTGCGGCACGTGCAGGCCGGCGATCCCCGCCACCTGTGGTTCGAACTCCCGCAGTTGCGCGGCATCGAGGCGCCGCAATCCCGTTAGTCCGTTCTGCCGGCCCCGCTGCTCGAGTTCGGCCAGTTGCGGCATCTCCTCATCGCAGGTGGCGACCACTACCTTGCCGCAGCGCTCATGCGGCACATCGTGCTCGGCGCAGAAAGCATAGAGCGCCTCCCGGCCGGCGGTGCAATTCAGTGCCTTGAGCGAGCCGGGACGGTAGTAGAGGCCGGAATGGATGACGCCGCTGTTGTGGCCGGTCTGGTGCGCAGCCAGTCGCGCCTCCTTCTCCAGAAGCACCAGCGACAGGCCGGGAGTCGCTTCGAGCAGCGTCATGGCAGTCGCGGCGCCGACGATGCCGCCGCCGATCACGGCGACGTCATACCGCTTGCCGTCGGTCATCTC
>DATBML010000029.1:0-2749 GCA_036554885.1 Desulfuromonadales bacterium | reverse complement strand
CCCAGAGAGTCGGTATAATAGAGATAAAACCAGTAAGGCGCCCGGAACCCGACGATGCCGATAAATTTCCGCGGCTCATCATGCATGCGGAAGCTGGCATCGACCCGGTAAGCAACCTCAGCGCCCTGAACCTCCGTCCTGCTGCTTGCCTGACGGACGTCGGTCGCTCCCTCCTCGTCAACAAGACCTTCCCCTGCGTATTTGGCCGAAGCGGCAACTGCCTTCTTGCCAGGCGCAGCTTCACCCTCGCGCAACGGGCTGAAGTCGATCGTCAAATAGGCCCTGCTGGCCGCATTGACGATGTATGCCTCGTTGGCGGCCAGCCTTTTTTGGGCGGCCGCGAGCAATGCGGCGGGATCGACTTTTTTGCCTTGTGCAAGCAGTTCATGTTCGAGATGTTCGGCAGTCTCCTCAATCAGAAAAGCCGGGGCCTCACGACTGATTGACCAGCGATCTCCGGGGAGGTCCACCTTCAGGTCGAGGCCGGGAACAAGCTGCAGCGTCTCCGCCTTCAGTGAGAAGGGGAACGTGCACAAAAAGACCAGCAACAACCATAATGCTTTTCGCATAGACACCTCGACTGGAGTTGCGTTATGCATTTAATCTAGCAGAAGTCGGCCGGGTGACAAGCACCTGCGGAGGATTCCTCATGGCAAGAGCAACCCACTTTAGGCGGTCAGCCGCAGAACGGTCACGCTTTCGGTGTGGCAGGTCTGGGGAAAGAGATCAAAGGGCCGTGTCGATACCACTTCATACCCCCCATGCAGCAGGGGGACCAGGTCCCGGGCCAGGGTCGGCGGGTCACAGGAAACGTAGATAATCCGCGGCGGCCGCAATCGCGCCAACTCCCGCACGACCTCAAAGGCGCCGGTACGCGGCGGATCGAGCACAACCAGATCGAAACCCTTCGCGGCAGTGACCTCCCGAATCCCCGCCTCTGCCGGGCGGGCCTGGAAACGGGCGTGGATAAGACCGTTGGATCGGGCGTTGCATTCGGCTTGCCGGATGGCGGGCGAATAGTTTTCAACCCCGACCACCTCCCCCGCCTGCATTGCCAGCGGCAGGGAAAAATTGCCCATACCGCAGAACAGGTCGAGCACGCGCTCCCCCCCGGTCAAGGCGGCCGCCAAACAAACTTCCCTGACCAGTTGCCGGTTCTGCTCCAGGTTGATCTGGGCGAAGCCGCCAGCGCCGTAAGCGAGTCGCAGGCTCCCTGCCCCGAGGGGCAGAATATGCAGAGCCTCTTCGCCGCAAACCTGCAGCAGGGTCTCTTTGCGCCCGCACTGCATGAACAGGGAAATTCCGGCCTTTTCGGCCAGCGGCCGGAGAAAATCGGCAAGTGTCGCAGCCGCAGTACCCAGGGCATGTACGGTGACTCGCACCCGCCCCTCGTCGTCGACCTCCATGTCGACCTGTGGGACCAGGTGGGGGCAGGAGGATTCCGGCAGCCACTGACGGAACAAAGCCAGTAGGCCATTCAGGCGGGGTGCAGTGATGGGACAGGATGCTACGTCGATAACGTAATGGGTGCCGCGGCGATAAAAACCCATGATGAAGCCGGCTTCGGTCTGCCGGCACTTGAACTGGACGCGGCTGCGGTAACCCCACTCATCCGGAGACGGAACCAGGGGGAGGATCCCGGACGCCTCGATTTTCGCCTGGCGCTGGAGGGTTTCGGCGAAGATACGCTCCTTCCAGCGGCACTGTTCATCATAGGGCAGATGCTGCCACTGGCAGCCGCCGCAGTCGCCGAACACCGGACAGGGCGGTACACGCCGTTGCGGCGCCGCCACGAGCAACTCGACCATCTCCGCCTCGGCGTAGCGCTTGCGGTCATGCACAATCCGGCAGCGAATCTGGTCGCCGGGGGCGGTCAACGGGACGAAAACCGCCTTGCCGTCGAGGCGACCCACGCCGTTGCCTCCGTAGGCGAGCGCATCAATACGGAGATGCTCGCTCATTGCCCCGGCCAATGCGGACGACGACCATGCCGACGACGCTCCAGTTCGGCCGCGATGAACCGGCTGGGGAACCCGCGGGAGGACAGATATGGCTGGGAACTGCTGATGAAACTGACAATGAGCGCTTCGCGAGTCCGCTCTACTTCCCCTCCGGCAACCCCCATTTTCTCCAGCTTGCGGACGAAGACCACTTCGTTTCCCAGCACGGTCAAAGCGTCCTGCAGGTTTGCGGCGGGGTCGGCCAAAGCGGCAAGGTTATCCGGATTGAGCACAATGCGACAGCGGACCTCGACGCAGACCCGGTGGTAGTCCCCGAAATAGCGGTTCGATCGATCGAAAAAATCGAGGGTCAGACCGTTGTCCAGGCGCTCGATACGAATCGGCTTGTTCATGCCGTTGACACCTGAGTTCAACCCTCGTCCCCTCGGCGGATTTTCCGGCGCTCCTCATCAACCCAGTCGAGCCGGCTCCATAGCCCATGCAGGATGCGCACCTCGCGATCATTAAGACCGGCACGTCCGAAGATGCGGCGGAAAGTGTGCAGTATATGATCGGGGTTCTGCGGGTCGAGGAAACCGACATCCAGCAGGGTCCGGCGCATGTGGGCGTACATCCCCTCGAGCACACTCCCGGTCGCCAGGCGCTTGCGACCAGTGCTTTTGCCAGCGGCTTCGCCGACGGCTTTGGCCGTCTCGTAGAGGCAGAGAGTGACCGCCTGCGCCAGGTTCATCGACGGCAGCTCGTCATTGGTGGGGATGGTGATAAATCGCTGGCAGAGGTCGAGTTCG
>DATBML010000009.1:0-4730 GCA_036554885.1 Desulfuromonadales bacterium | reverse complement strand
CTGCTGATCGGCGAGCGGACCGCCGAACAGATCAAGATCGAGATTGGCAGCGCCTACCCTTACCCGGCTGCCGAAGTGCGGAACATGGAGGTCAAGGGGCGCGACCTGGTCTCCGGTATTCCCAAGACACTGGAAATCGATTCCGATGAGATTCGGGATGCGATTTCCGAGCCGGTCAACGCCATTGTCGAGGCGGTGCGCATTGCCCTGGAGCGTACGCCGCCCGAACTGGCGGCCGACATCGTCGACAAGGGGATCGTCCTGGCCGGTGGTGGCGCCTGTCTGGCGAACCTCGATGCCCTGCTGCGCGAGGAGACCGGTCTGCCGGTAGTCATTGCCGAGGACCCGCTCTCCTGCGTCGTGCTCGGCTCCGGCAAGGTGCTGGATGAACTCGACCTGCTCAAACGGGTGACGGTCACTTCTTAGGGACGGCTGTCGGCTTCGGAACGGGCGCCGCCCGCCGTCCTTGTTCCAGCGAGCTTCCCTGTCTGGCGCGTCACTATTCTGAATATTCACAGATTCTGTTAATCGGAACAGAACGGGAGGGCCGACGGTCCTCCCGTTTTTCGCCGGTGCCGGGAGGCAACGGATGCTCGAACTGCTGCGCAAATACCGGACGCCTCTGCTGGCAGGATGTCTCATCCTGGCTGCCCTCCTGTTTTATTCGGCTCGTCTGCGGCAAAGGGAAACCACCAACGCCTTCGAGCAGACCGCTCTCGGGCTCACCGCACCAGTGCAGGGCGGAGTTGACATCATTGCCGACGGGGTGGCCGGAGTCTGGAGTGCCTTTCTCGGAATATTCGGCAACTCTCCGGAGGTCCTCCGGCTGTCGGCGGAGAACCGTCGGCTGCGCTCCGAGCTCGCCCAGCTCACCGAACTTCGTCTTGAGAACGAGCGCCTGAGCAGATTGCTTGCCTTTCGTGAGGAGATCGCGCGCCAGGCTGTCCCGGCAAGGGTGATTGCCGAGGACGCCTCCAGCTGGTTTCGTACCGTGCTCATCGACCGCGGCCGGCAGGACGGGGTGCGGGAGGGGCTGCCGGTAGTGGTGGCCGAAGGAGTGGTCGGCCGCGTAATCAAAAGTGCCGCCAGCGAGTCCAGGGTGCTGCTTGCCACCGATGCTTCCTCGGCGATTGCCGGGCTGGTCCAGCGTACCCGCGCCCGGGGGATATGCCGGGGGCAAGGTAATCTTTTGAGCTTCGATTTCGCCATGCACTGGGAAGAGATCGAGGAAGGGGACCTGATCGTCACCTCGGGGACCGGTGGGGTCTTCCCCAAGGGATTGACCGTCGGTACGGTGAGCCGGGTCAGTCCGGGGGGCTTCGGTCTGTTCAAGACCGTCGAAGTGACGCCTTCCGTCGATTTTTACCGTCTGGAGGAAGTTCTTGTGCTGATCGAGGAGCACCGATGAGGCGGACGTTCGTCTATTTCATCCTCGGCTTTGTCTTTCTCGTTATGCAGACGACGCTACTGGCGGCTATGCTGCCGTTGCACTTCAAGCCCGACCTGCTGCTGATTCTCGTCGTTTATCTCGGGCTCAACGAAGGCTATGTTCGCGGCGGCGCCCTCTCCTATCTCCTCGGTTGTCTCCAAGATGTCTTCGCCGCCGGCTATCCAGGCCTCCATGGCCTTGCCCTGCTGTGCACTTTTCTTGCTGTGCGCGGCGCGGCCGCCCGGCTCAATACCGAAAGCTCGACATTGCTGTTGCTGCTGGTTTCGGCCGGCACTCTGTTGCAAGCCGCCCTGCTTCTCTTTGCCCTCGGTTTTTTTGCCGAGGCCGGTGCCCTCTGGGTGATTATTCTCAAAGGGATACTGCCACAGGTTCTGCTCAACCTGCTGGCAGCCAGTCTTCTGCTCAAGGCAGCGACATGGCTTCAGCACCGTTTCGCTCCTCGCTTCAAGCTGCCGGGGCTGCCCCGGGCAGGTCGTCATTATGGGTCTTAATTCGGGCTGGGTGGA
This sequence comes from Desulfuromonadales bacterium, assembly GCA_036554885.1. GTDB lineage: Bacteria > Desulfobacterota > Desulfuromonadia > Desulfuromonadales > DASPGW01 > DASPGW01. Next base: position 2,774 of record DATBML010000009.1, on the reverse strand, counting down.
ACTCCCCGGCCTAAAAAACCGTTTTCTCTTTCTCTCGCTGGCTGCCGCTGCAATTTTTTTGCTGCTCGCCTTGCGTCTCTGGTACCTGCAGGTCATTTCGGCCGAGCATTACCTCTCCCTTTCGGAAAAAAACCGCATTCGGTACGTCCCTATTGCTGCGCCCCGTGGGCCGGTTTATGACCGCAACGGCGAACTGCTGGTCGACAACCGCCCGGCGTTCGGAGTTTCGGTTCTTCCTTCCGAGGTGGAGGAGAAGGCACGGCTGCTTGACCGACTTGCCCCCTATCTCGGCGTCGAGACGGCGGAGTTGGCCCGGCGCTGGGAAAAGGGGATGCGCTACTCCCGTTACCGGCCGATTCCTCTGGCCGAGGATGTCGGGCGGGATGTGATGGAAGTAATCCAGGAAAACAGTGTCTCCCTGCCCGGCGTCCTCACCGAAGTTCGACCCGTGCGTTCCTATCCCTATGGCGAGTCGGCGGCGCATCTCTTCGGCTACCTGGGGGAGATTACCGAACGCGAAATCCAGGAAGAGGCCTACAAGGACTACCGTCTCGGCGAATATGTCGGCAAGGGCGGGCTGGAAAAGGCCCTGGAGTCTTACCTGCATGGGCGCGAGGGCCAACGCCGGGTCGAGGTGGACGTCAAGGGACGCGAATTGCGGCTGCTCAAGACCCTGGAGCCGGTGCCGGGCAACCGGGTGTTTCTGACCCTGCAGCGTGACCTGCAACAGGCCGCCGAGAAGGCCTTCGCCGATCAGGCCGGAGCCGCCGTGGCCCTCGATGTGCGGACCGGCGAGATCCTGGTCCTGGCCAGCCGGCCGGGCTTCGACCCGGCACTCTTCGCCAGCGGCATCTCCGGCCAGCAGTGGATCGAGCTGTTGCAGAATCCCCGCCATCCTCTGCAGAACAAGGCGATACGCGGGCAGTATCCGCCCGGTTCGACCTTCAAGGTGGCGGTTGCCCTGGCGGCTCTCAAGGCCGGGGTCGCCACGCCCGCGACGAGCGTCAATTGCTCGGGGAAGGTCGCCATCGGCAATCGGGAGTTCCGCTGCTGGAAAAAAGAAGGTCACGGAGTAACCGATTTGAAGAAGGCCATCAAGGAGAGCTGCGACGTCTGGTTCTACAAGGTCGGCGTCGACCTCGGCATCGATCGCCTGGCCGCAACGGTTCGTGAGCTGGGACTGGGTGAGACGCTCGGACTGGGGCTCGACGGGGAGAAGGGGGGGCTAATCCCCGACCGGGCCTGGAAGCGTCGTCGTTTCAGCGCGGGTTGGTACGACGGGGAGACGGCGATTGCGGCCATCGGCCAGGGTTACGTGTTGACGACGCCGCTGCAACTTGCCACCATGACGGCAGCCGTGGCCAACGGCGGCAAGGTTTTGCGGCCGCATGTCGTCAAGCGGGTCGAAGACCCTGAGGGCCGGATTCTGTTCGCGACGGCACCGGAGGTTATCCATTCGGCGGCCTTGCCGGAAGCGGCGCTGCGAACGGTCCGTCGTGGCATGGAGGCGGTGGTGAACGAGGCGGGCGGGACCGCCTGGTCGAGTCGCCTGGAAGAGGTTCGCTACGCCGGCAAGACCGGTACGGCTCAGGTCGTCAAGCTCAAGGACGACAGCGACCGGGGGCGGGAGGCTCTCTACCAGCACCGCGACCATGCCCTGTTCGTCGCCTACGCGCCGGCCGACAACCCGCAACTGGCTGTGGCGGTGGTGGTGGAACATGGCGGTCACGGCGGCAGCGCGGCTGCACCGATCGCCCGTGCAATTTTCACCAGCTATTTCGGGCTGGAACCGGAACCGGAAACAGCGGATGCGGCCGTCGACCCGGCCGTCGACCCGGCTGTCGACCCGGCTGTCGACCCGGCTGCCAGCGGAGATTGAGAAGATGTTCGACCGCCGACTTTTGACCCATTTTGACTGGATGCTGCTGCTGCTGGTCTGCCTGATAGTCGCTATCGGCATGGTCAACCTCTATAGCGCCACTTCCTCCTGGGCCCCCAGCGGTACCCCTGTCTATGTCAAGCAGGCTTACTGGCTGGGCATCGGTCTGCTCATCGCTTTAACGGTCTGCTCCGTCGACTACCGGCATCTCGAATATCTCGGTTTTATCTTCTACGGCATCAATGTCGCCCTGTTGCTGGTGGTGCTTGTGGCCGGCAAGACCTCCATGGGGGCTACGCGCTGGATCGATCTCGGTTTTTTCAATCTGCAACCCTCCGAGATCATGAAGATTGTCATCATCATCACCCTTGCCCGGCATTTCAGTGAAAAGGGGCATTCTTCCGGCCATACTTTGCGGGAACTGGCGGGACCTTTCCTGCTCATGGGGGTGCCGGTCCTGCTGATCATCAAGCAGCCCGACCTGGGCACCTCGATGCTCCTGCTCTTCATCGGCACCACCGTCATCCTTTTTTCCGGTGTCCGCCGCTCGGCCCTGGCGGTGCTCGCCTTCCTCGGACTGGCCGCCGCCGGCGGCGGCTGGTTCCTTCTGCACGATTATCAGAGGGAGCGCATCCACACCTTCCTTGATCCCGAACGGGACCCGCTCGGCTCCGGCTATCACATCATCCAGTCGAAGATTGCTGTGGGCAGCGGCGGTTTTTTCGGCAAGGGGTTCATGCAGGGGACCCAGTCGCAGCTCTCCTTCCTGCCCGAACGCCACACCGATTTCGCCTTTTCGGTTTTCGCCGAAGAATGGGGATTCTTCGCCTCTGTGCTGCTGCTGCTGCTCTACCTGCTGGTTGTTTTCGTGGGAATCCATATCGCCCGGCGCGCC